>CAZMUW010000018.1:0-11925 GCA_964569645.1 uncultured Desulfobacteraceae bacterium
AGGAGTGGTTAGACTACAGGAAGAGCAAGCAAGAGCGGAAGAAGAAACAGTAAGGGAAAAACTGACTGAAATATTAGCTCTTTGTGAGAGAGATAGAAGCCGTTTAATTCCCGTTCTCCAGAGGGTGCAGGAGGCGTTTGGTTATCTTCCCAGGGAGGCAACCCGTGAAGTAGCGTCTTATTTGGGGATGACCGATGTCCAGATCTACGGAGTGGCCTCTTTTTATAACCATTTTCGGTTCACCCCCCTTGGAAAACATCCCATCCGGATGTGCATGGGAACTGCCTGTCACATGGTGGGAGGCAGACTGGTCCTGGAGGCGCTGGAAAGGGCACTGGATATTGAAGTGGGCGGAATAACGGAAGATGGTGAGTTGAGTCTGGACAGAGTTGCCTGTATTGGCTGTTGTGGATTGGCTCCGGTGATGGTGATTGGCAAGAAAATCTACCCTAAAATGACCCCCACCAAAGTGGACGAGGCGCTGGTCAACCTTAAGATAAAGGCCAGGGAGGAAGCAAAGGATTGAGGGATTGAGGCGTTAAGCAGAATAAGAGACTATAATGAAGTTCGAAGAGATCAAGAGAGCAGCAATAGCGGAATGGGAGTCTATAGAAAAGGATCCGGTCACTGTTATCCGAATTGGTGCAGCAACCAGTGATAGGGCTGCAGGTGCCCTGGAGGTTATTGAAGCCTTTGAGAAGGAGCTTGCAAGATTAAATGTGAAGGCCAGGCTCATCCAAACAGGCTCAGTGGGGTTTTGCAATTACGAACCTTTAGTGATCATTAGTAAACCTGATTATCCCCGTATCTGTTATAAAAATGTTACCCCGGAAATGGTTCCGCGTTTAGTCGAAGGGTTTCTCCTGGAGGATGACCCCTGCATGGAATTTGCTCTGGGAACCCTTGAGGGAGGCAATGGTACCCCTCCCTATATCCCCGAATTGCCCCGGTCTGAGCATGAATTAAGGTTACTTCTAAGAAACTGTGGCTTTATCGACCCGGAGAACATAAATCACTACATTGCCTTAGGTGGCTATAGCGCCATGGCCAGGGCCCTAAAGATGACCCCGGATGATATCGTCGAGGAGATCAAGCGATCAGGACTCAGGGGAAGAGGTGGGGCCGGTTTTCCCACCGGGGAAAAACTGGAGTCTTGCCTGAAGGCTCGAGAAACACCAAAGTATGTGATTTGTAACGCTGATGAGGGGGACCCCGGCGCTTTTATGGATCGGGTTATCCTGGAGAGTGATCCTCAGGCGGTTTTGGAGGGAATGATCATCACCGGTTATGCACTGAATTCTTCTCAGGGATATATTTATACCCGGATGGAATACCCCCTTGCAGTGGAGCGGCTCAAGACCGCTATTGAGCAGGCAAAGAAACTTGGAGTCCTAGGCGAAGATATCCTGGGAACAGGATTCAGCTTTACTATCGAGGTGTTTCAGGGTGCAGGGGCCTTCATCTGCGGTGAGTCCAGCGCCCTTATGTATTCCATCGAAGGGAAAAGGGGATTTCCCAGGGTGAGACCACCTCGGTCCGTAGAGGCAGGGCTTTGGCGCAAACCCAGCCAACTCAACAACGTAAAAACCTTTGCCTGCATCCCGGTGATAATTGAACGGGGGAGCGAGTATTTCTCGAGCATTGGCAGCCCTCGAAGCAAGGGAACGGCAGTTTTTGCTCTGGCAGGCAAGGTAGAAAACGTCGGGCTCGTTGAGGTGCCCATGGGTACGACGCTTGAGAAAGTCGTATATGACATCGGCGGCGGGATAAAAGACGGAAAAGGGTTTAAAGGAGTGCAGATAGGGGGCCCTTCCGGTGGTTGTTTACCAGAGGCATTTCTCAACACCCCCATTGACTTTGACTCCCTTACCGAAGCGGGAGCGATGATGGGTTCCGGTGGTATGATCGTCATGGACGAAGAGAACTGCATGGTGGATGCCGCCCGTTTTTTCCTTGACTTCACCCAGAAGGAATCCTGTGGAAAGTGTGTGATGTGTCGTCTGGGAACCAAGCAGATGCTGAGTATCCTTGAGGACATCGTAAGCGGTCAGGGTAAAGGCGAAGATATGGAACAGCTCATCAGCCTGGGGGAAGATATCAAGACAGGGTCCCTGTGCGGCCTGGGCAAGTCGGCGCCAAACCCTGTGCTTACTACCATCCGGTATTTTCAAGAGGAGTACGAGGCTCATATCCTGGAGAAACGCTGCCCGGCGCTCGTATGCCGCGACCTTATAGCCTACTATATCATTCCGGAAAAATGCTACAAAGGCTGTGAACACTGTGTACTCAGCTGTCCTTCCGAGGCCATTGTCGAGCACCCTAAGCGTTTTAAGGTTGTTGATCAGAGCAAATGTGTTAAATGTGGAAACTGTTTGGAGCTCTGCCCTCCCGAGTATAACGCAGTAGTTAAAATCTCACCCATCAGTCAGGTCCCTGCTAGTGAGATGCCCAGCAGTAAGGATGAGCAATAATGGACTTAATTGAATTAACTATTGACGGTAGACAGGTTAAAGCTGAGCCGGGGACAAAGATCTTAAAGGCGGCAATGGATGCTGAAATTTATATCCCCAACCTATGTTACATCCCAGAGGCGGATCTTCCTTTTGGGGCCTGCCGCCTCTGTTATGTTGAGCTTGAAGGGAGAGGGCTGGTAACCGCTTGTACGCAACCCGTAAAAAACGGCATGGTGGTACATACAAAAACACCAGAAGTTAACAGGCTCCGGCGCACTGCCTTTAAGTTGTTTATCGCCTATCATGACCTTGATTGCCGTTCTTGTTGGAAGAACAAGAAATGTGAGCTCCAAAGGCTTGCTGCCAGGGTTAAGGTTAAGCTAAAGACACCTGAAGACTTTCGTGGACTGCCCACGGAGTTTCTCCCTCCGGATACAACGAATCCGTTTATTACTCATGACCCAAATCGATGTATCCTTTGTGGAAAATGTGTCTGGGTATGTAATAAAAAGAATGGAGAGCCAATTATTGACTTTGCCTACCGGGGATATGAAACAAGGATAACCCTATCCTCCGATATCTCCCTGATAAAGGAAAAATGTTCCTCATGCGGCGAATGTGTGGTTATCTGTCCGACCGCCGCTCTTAAGCCGGAATCTTCTTTGGCACCGGGAGTTTAGCAGAAGGTGGTTGGGCAAAGGCCAAGGACCGATGAAGGAGGTAATAGAGGCGCATATGGATTTTAGTTTCAAGGCTGGGAGGTGTGGCCGCCATGATAATAGTGCTTGATTTTTAGAGGATGAAATATAATAAGGTGAAACATAGAGAGGTTGCCAGATATGCTTATAGGGAGCAATTGGTATCATTGATTAAAAAAGCAAAGGAGGTTTGTTATGGCTTCGGAAGAGAGAACCCGGGAGATATTGAAGGGACTTCGTGAGGCATTGATAGGCTACGATGAGGACAAGGTCGCGGAGTGGGCCAGGATTACCTTAGACGAAGGTGTGGACCCCTTCGTTGCAACCATGGAAGGTCTGGCTGAAGGGATGATAGAAGTGGGTGAAATGTATAATAAAAAGGAATACTTTGTTCCTGAGCTCCTACTTTGTTCCGATGCACTTTATGCGGGGCTGGACATTCTGCGGCCGGCCATCAAGGCCTCGGGAAGAGAATCTCAGGCGAAAGGTTCGATAGTTCTCGGTGTAGTCGAGGGCGATGTTCATGATATAGGTAAAAACCTGATCAAGATGATGTTCGACGTGTCTGGATGGACCGTTTATGACCTGGGAAAGGATGTACCCCTTGAGAAGTTTGTGGAGGAACAGGTAAGGACTGATTCTGATATTGTGGGCCTTTCAGCCTTGATGACGACCAGCATGGTGGCTATGCCGGAAATCGTGAAGAAGTTAAAGGAAAAAAATCCGAACGTCCGCATCATGTTAGGCGGTGCTCCAATAAGCCCGGAAATCGTAGAGAAGTTCGGGGCCGACGGATATGCGGAAAGTGCCGGGACCGCCGTTGATGAAGCAATCAAGCTGATTAAAATGCTGAAGAAAGAGGAGATGAGTTAGCTTCGGGTAGATTTATGCCAGATAATGAAGGCGAAAAATGTATGGTAATTTTCCAACCATCTGGGTGCAGAGGCTACATCAACAAGGGGAAGTCCCTCAAGGAGGCTTCCTTAGCGCTGGGTGTAGACATAGAAGGTGTGTGCGGAGAGAAGGCCATCTGTGGTACGTGCAAGGTTAGAGTCGAGGAGGGGGATTTCGAGAAATACGGCATTAAATCAACAAGGGACAATCTTTCCCCCATGGGACCGACGGAAAGAAAGTTTTTCAATCTACAGCAGCAGGAAAGAGGGTACCGGCTGGCCTGCCAGACGCAGATCCTGGGTGATATCGTGATCTTTGTCCCCGAGGAGAGTCGAATGGGCAAGCAGGTCGTTCGCAAGGCAGCCACAGACAGACCCATTGAAGTGAAACCGGCGGTAAAAAAGTATTACGTTGAGCTACAAAAGGCTACCCTGGATGATACCCTTGGCGACTGGGAGCGAGTCAATAACGAACTTAATAAAAAGTTCAACCTGAGCAATCTGACCATTGATTATCAGGTACTCCTGGAATTACAAAACGCGGTACGTGAAGGTGACTGGAAGGTGACCGCATCAGTATGGCATGACAAGGAGGTCATCAAGGTAGAACCGGGGCGTGTTGAAAAGGCTTATGGCCTGGCAGTAGATGTGGGCACCTCCACGGTTGCCGGCTACCTCTGCGACCTGACTGATGGCTCCGTAGTAGTTACCGCTTCTATGATGAATCCACAGGTGGTTTACGGCGAAGATGTCATGTCCCGCATCAGCTACACCATGACCAACCCAAACGGCCTGGAGCTTTTAAACAGTGCAATCCTTGATGGCCTCAATGGAATCGCGGAAGAGGCGGCAGCCACGGCTGGTATTAAGCGCCAGGATATCATTGACATGTCCATTGTAGGTAACACCTGCATGCACCATATTTTCCTTAATACCGACCCAAAATATATCGGCAGATCCCCCTTCCCCCCTGCACTACACCACTCAATAGATATCAAGGCCCGTGACTGGGGCCTAAAGATACTGCCAGAGGTTGAAACCGGAGGCAAGGGCGGCTATCCGCCCTGCCAGGTCGAATGCCCTGCCGGGGTCAATGGGCAGGACTTCTTGTATCTCATCGCCCAGAGTAAGTATAAGGAGGCCCTTGAGCTGGTGAGAATGGCCATCCCATTTGCCGGGGTTCTCGGACGCGTCTGCACCCACTCCTGTGAGACAGAGTGTGAAAGGGGTGAGGTTGATGGACCCCTTTCTATCCGCTCTCTCCATCGTTTCGTAGCTGATTACGAGCTCAGGGAGGGCAGAGAAAAGACAACCCGTATTGAGAAGAAAAAAGAGGAGAGGATAGCGATCATCGGATCAGGGCCATCCGGGCTGGCCTGTGCCTATGAGCTGATTAAGAACGGATACCCGGTTACGGTCTTTGAGGCTGCTTCAGAGTGCGGCGGTATGATGCGCTATGGCATTCCGGAATACAGATTGCCCAGGAACATACTGGATAATGAAATAAGTTATATTGAAGAGCTCGGGATAGAAATAAAAACAAATAGGCCGGTGAAAAGCATCGAGGATATCTTCGATCAAGGCTACAAGGCGATTTTCCTGGCCACCGGTGCCTGGATAAGCCAGAAGTTGGATATTCCTGATGAAGAGGCCGAAGGCGTGATCTATGCCCTTGATTTCCTGAACAAGGTGAATTCAGGGGAAAAGGTACAGTCAGGTAACAAGGTAGCGGTTATTGGCGGCGGCAGCGTGGCTATCGACGCCGCCAGGCTATCCCTGCGACTTGGAGCCGAAGAAGTTAACCTCATCTGTCTGGAGTCCACCGATCTTACCTGTAAAGACAGGATGCCGGCTCAGGACCTGGAAATTGAACAGGCCGGGGAAGAAGACGTAGTTATCCATCCATCCCTGGGGGTGGCTAAGATTTTGACCGAAAGAGGGAAGGTCGTCGGACTGGAGACTGTTAGTTGTGTTTCAGTGATCGATTCTGAGGGAAGATTCGCTCCAAAGTTTGGCGAAGGTCCGGCCCCCACTATAGTAGCGGATACCGTAATTGTTGCCATCGGTCAGAAACCGGATGAGAGAGACTTTGCCGGGCTGGATAAAGGGCCGTTTGGAACCATCAAGGCAGAGGAGACTACCCTGGAGACGAACATCAAAGGCGTCTTTGCCGGCGGCGATGTGGTGTCCGGTCCGGCTAATGTCATCAGCGCTGTTGCTGCCGGGAAGGAGGCGGCTATCTCCATTGAGCTTTACCTCGCGGGAATGGGCTTAAAGGAATCCAGACCAGCCCCACTACAAAGAATTGAAGAAGTGCCAAAGGAGGGAGTTGACAAAGAGGCAAGGATGACGGCCCCCGTGCTCGAGCCAGAGAAACGGGTAGGTTTTGCTGAGGTTGAGTTAGGCTTTGATGAGCAGATAGCTACCCAGGAATCTAAGCGCTGCCTAAACTGCGGCATTTATGCACAAAAAGAGATCTCAGAGACCGCTGAGTCCCGTGGTTTGGGCATCAGGATATCTCCAGGAGCATACGTCCATGTACTTCCCATCGAGGCCGGTTTTGTGGGGGCTGATAATGTCGGGGTGCTCATCGCTGAAGCCCCTTACAAGCAGGACAGCATAGAGCTTATCATCGATATCGGTACAAATGGCGAGTTGATCTTAGGGAATCGGAAGAGGCTTATCTCAGCATCCTGTGCCACAGGCCCTGCCTTTGAGGGCGCCGAGATGAAATTTGGTATGCGTGCTGCCCCTGGGGCTATTGAAAAGATAGAGATAGATAAAGATACCAGGGAGGTGCGTTTCAAGGTTATTGACGAGGAGAGGTGGAATACGGAGATGGAGGAGGTGGGCGCCAAGGGAATCTGCGGCTCAGGGATAATTGATGCCATACCTCGACTTTTCCTGGCAGGAATTATTGACAAAACAGGGCGTTTTACAAAGGATGTGTCCAACTCTCGTCTGCGAGAGACTGACGGTCAGTTAGAATACGTTATCGCCTGGGCAAAGGAGACTTCAATCGGTCAGGATATTGTGGTTTGTCAGGACGATATAAGGGCCATACAGCTGGCTAAAGGTGCCATGTACGCCGGGAGCAAGATCCTGATGAAAACCCTGGGTGTGGATAAACTGGATAAAGTCATTTTAGCTGGTGCCTTTGGTAGTTACATAGACAGGGAATCGGCAGCCCTGCTGGGGCTTTTTCCTGACTGCGACCCGCAGAATGTTTATTCAGTGGGTAATGCCGCTGGTGATGGCGCACGCATGGCCCTCCTTAATGTGGACAAGAGGAGAGAGGCCGATGAATTTGCCAGAGAGGTGGAATACATAGAACTAACTGTGTCGCCTGAGTTTGAAAAGATCTTTGCTCGGTCTATGTGGTTACCACATATGAAGGATGACTTTCCTCACCTGAGGCACCTTCTCCCGGAAGAGAAATGAATGACAGAAAGGAATCAGTCTTCTATAAAACCCTGCGGTCCCGCTCGCAACGGGACAGGGAATTATCAAGTTAAACAGAGGGGAGTGAATTATGAACGTAGAACATAACTCCAGAGAACGAGTGCTCAGATTTTTTCGGAAGGAAAAGATAGATCGTGTCCCTGTCTTTAGTGGCATGGGGAATGTAACGGTACATGGGCTTGAGAAATATGGCTGGAAATTCACAGACATCCATGTGGATGCACGTAAAATGGCGAGCATGGCTGCATCCACGTTCCAATTTTTTGGCTTTGAATGTGCGGTAGTTCCCTTTGATATGGGGGTCGAGGCCGAAGCCCTGGGTGCCGGGGTTAACTTTTATCCCCATCACACCGATATTGTTTATCCCACCATATCCAATAAGGTGGCGGAAAAGGTAGAGGATCTGAACCTAAAGATACCATCTGATTTAGCGAAAGCAGGAAGGATACCATTAGTAACGGAGGCAATTCGACTCTTAAAAGAGGAGGTAGGCGACCAGGTAGCAATAGGTTCCTGGGTCTTAGGGCCTTACACCTTAGCCGGGCAGCTCGTTGATATCGGAGATCTGGCCAAAATGGCCTTTAAAAAGGCGGATATGGTAGACAGGGTACTGGACACGCTGGCTGGGGTACTCATCGAGATATCGAGGATTTACAGGGAAGCGGGTGCCGACTATATGACCATCCGTGAGATGGGAGCAGGACCGGACATATTGAGCCCGCGTATTTTTAAGTCCCTTATACGGCCTCATCTGGAGCAAATCTTCGCCGCCATACAGTCGCCGAAGATCCTTCACATATGTGGAGATACGAATAGCATTGTTGAAGAGATGGCCCTTTGCGGGGCTGATGCCATCAGCGTAGAGCAACAGAACGATGTGGCTGAATCTCGTAAGCAGGTGGGGCCTGATATGTTTATCTTAGGAAATATCGATCCTTATGGAGTGATCGTGAAAGGAAAACCGGATGACGTGGAAAATGCCGTTAAGGATGCTATTGCTAATGGTGTCAATGCCATATGGCCAGGGGACGATATTTTCCCGACCGTGCCCCGGGAGAACATGGAGGCACTAATGGCAGCCACACAGAAATATGGTAGGCTTGATTGAGCATTTCGACGTTATTAGTTATCCGAATAACAAGTAACGATTAACAAATAACAGCTATTGCCCATCCATAAATAGACCGCGAACAAAGTCCTGAGAAGGAGATTACATGGAAAAGGCAAAGGTAATCTTTCAGCCATCCGGAAGAAGGGGCGAGATCAAGAAAGGAGTTTCGATTATTGAGGCCTCCCGTGAGCTTGGTGTGGATATTGAGGCCCTTTGCGGAGAAAAGAGGGTGTGTGGCAAGTGTAAAGTGCGGATAGAAGAAGGTTCCTTCGAGAAGCTTGGTATCCATTCAACCCCAAAAAATGTTTCTCCCTGGCAGGAGGAAGAAAAGAAATTTATAAATGAGGACCAAAAAAGAGAGGGTTATCGTCTGGGCTGTTGTGCAAAGATCCAGGGTGACGTGCTCATCTTTGTGCCCGAGGAATCAAGGGCCGGCAAGCAGGTGGTGAGCAAGGCAGCCCGGGAGATCCATATCGAGTGGAATCCTGCCATCAAGTACTATTCTGTGGAGGTGTCGGAGCCCACCCTTGAAGATGCCACTGCTGATCTGGAACGGATCATGGAAGAGCTCAATCGCGAATATGGCCTCGATAGCCTCAATTTTGATTATCTGGCCTTAAGGAATTTGCCGAGCCGGCTAAGGGAGGGGCACTGGAGGGTAACAGTGGCTGTCTGGATGGATAAGGAGATCATCCGTGTTCTACCGGGAAAGATAGAGGATTATTATGGGATGGCTATTGATGTGGGCACGACTACCGTAGCCGCATATCTTTGCAACCTGGCTACCATGGAGGTCATTGACACTGTCTCCATGATGAACCCCCAGTGCAAATATGGTGAAGACGTAATGAGTCGCATCTCTTACCACATGATGCACCAGGATGGTCTTACCAGGATGAGTGGAGACATTATTGAGGGATTGAACAGCCTGCTTGCCCGGGCCTGTGAGGCTACTCAACCACCCAAGAAAAACAAAAAAAAGAAGTGTAGTGTACCATATCTCTGCCTCAACCCCAGTGATATCATAGACATGACTATTGTGGGCAACACGGCCATGCATCACATCCTGTTGAGACTCAGCCCGGAGTATGTGGGAGTTGCCCCTTTCCCGCCGGTAATCCACAAAAGCCTGGACATCAAGGCACGGGACCTTGGTATCCGGATAAACGAATCGGCCTATGTTCATGTTCTGCCTAATGAGGCAGGATTTGTTGGGGCCGACAATGTGGGGGTGCTCATTGCAGAGGAGCCTTACAAAAGTGACGAGATCCAGCTCATCATCGATATCGGCACCAATGGCGAACTGGTCCTTGGGAACAAGAAAAGGCTCATATCATCATCCTGTGCTACTGGCCCTGCCTTCGAGGGGGCACAGCTCACCTTTGGAATGCGAGCTGCCCCTGGGGCCATTGAACGTATAGAGATCGATCCTGAGAGCCATGAGGTAGACTATAAGGTGATCGGGAGGGATGCCTGGAAAACCTACTCGAAACCGGAAGAGATGCAGGCCAAGGGCATTTGCGGTTCTGGTATTTTGGATGTGTTGGCAGAGCTTTACCGCTCTGGGGTGATTCTGAAAAGTGGAAGATTTGACCCAAACCAGAAATCCAGGCGCTATAGAATCAATTCTGACAATAATCAGCCGGAGTTTGTCATTGCCTGGGCAGAAGAGACCAGTATCGGTAAGGACATAGTGATCACTCAGAAGGACGTTCGTCAGATCCAACTGGCCAAGGGGGCCCTCTACTGCGGGTGCAAGCTGATGATGAGGCGAATGGGTATAGAAAAAGTGGACAAGGTCAAGATAGCAGGGGCTTTTGGCATCCATGTGGATCCTGAAAAGGCCCTGATCATGGGGCTTTTCCCGGATTGTGAGATAGATAAGATCGTCTCTGTGGGTAATGCTGCCGGGGATGGGGCAAGGGCTGCACTGCTGAACCGGGCCAAAAGGGAGGAGGCCAACTGGGTGTCAAGGAATGTGGAATATATTGAGCTGACATTGGAAAAGGATTTTCAGCAGCAGTTTATAGAGGCCATGGAGATCCCCCACATGAAGGACCAGTTTCAGCATCTCAAAGGTATCGTTCCTGAAGAGATACTTAACCAATAGGCAGTCCAAGAAATACATAACGATATCGCAAAACGCTACCTTTAAAACTCAATCCCCCTTCTGGCCTGTACCCCTTGGTGAAAGGGGTGCTTGATCTCCCTCATCTCAAATACTGCGGATGCATGTTCCTTCATCTCAGGGTGGGCATTCCGTCCGCTTAAGATTATATGCAGACCCCTCGGTTTCAGCAACATCATCTCTCTCACCCTATCTGGGTGAACAAGGCCTAAATGTGTTGCTATATTAATCTCATCCAGAACAATTAAGCCATACTTCATAGAGAATATCTCCCTTAAACAGGACTCCCATGCCCCTCTTGCAGCCTCTCTATGTTTTTTTGACGGCTTAGAGTCCCCCAGGATAAAACCTTCACCCATACTCTTGATCTCGAGATTCGGAAATCTTTCAATGGCAATAATCTCTCCATAGGCCCGGGGGGATTTTATAAACTGTAATACGCTTGAGGGGATTCCATTGGCGGCAAAGAACATGGCCCTTCCCAGACAATAGGTAGTCTTTCCCTTACCCTTTCCGGTAATTACCCCCACGCATCCCCCCTGATTGCTGCCATCAATGTTCCAGGACCCTTCCTCCCTCTTGTGCTCAACCATCTCGGTTACAAGATCGGCCTGTTCAATAATCTCACCATTTGCATTCCTTCCGGTCAGGACCAATTCCACGTTGGCAGGTCTTCTCTTTATGAGGTCTATGATACTGCCCACAGGGATAATACCCATATCAATGACCTGGTTAATCTCCTCAAGGATGATGATATCGAAGCCGCCCCTAAAAATTATATCCTGAATATGTTCAAAGGACTTTTTTATCTTATCCCTGTCCCTGTCACCTAAATCTTCATCAGAAGGTATAAATTTTAAGGGTGAGCGCTCGACCACCATGTTAGGCTTGAGAAGGGAAAGCGCCCTATCCTCTGTATCTATGAATGGGTGGGGAAGGAAGCCCATCATGAATGTGCGCAGATTCTGCCCCGTAGCCCTAAGACTAAGGCCTATATGGGCAAGGTTCATCTGCCTTGTTTTCCCTGTATAAACCTGAACTAATCCTTGCTTTAGCATCTGCCTGCCGAATTTTTAGGGCCTCTTTAATTGCAAGCGTTTAGCTATTCCGCCTCCCTGTAATACTACGTCTCGGAAATTCTACAACTTATTGAAATTAGGTGGCTTTTTTGAGGCTTGAT
>CAZMUW010000019.1:0-11781 GCA_964569645.1 uncultured Desulfobacteraceae bacterium
CTTACTCGGTCTTTATGCATCTTCCGGGAAAACCGCACCAAGGCCTCTTTATCAATCCGCACCTGGCAGCTTATCTCTGCCACATCCTTAACTGTCTCAAGTACCTCCCGCATCGTTCTGTATGATAGCTATCTTTTTGAAGGGATTAAAGAAAGGATCTCAAGGATAGTAGGCCCAGGTAAGTACCCTTGGTTGCTAAAAATCAAGAAAAGGTATTTACCATAATGGATCAAGGCTTTCGCTTTGGCGTCCGGGCATGATCAACTATCTTGTCTGTTTGGCAATGATAGCTGGGATTCATTTGATGCCCTCAAGCATGGTAAGATGTTGGCTTAATCTCTCTAACTTCACACCCATAAGCCCTGCCTTTTCCTTGACATTCTCCACTATATGGAGAGGGGCCTGATTCAAGAAATCCTTATTTGACAATTTTCTTCGGGATAAATCCATTTCATGCTCTATCTTTTTTATCTCCTTATATATCCTGTTTCTCTCATCATCGTAATTTATCAATCCCTTAAGCAGGACATGCACCTGGACATCGCCAAAGACATAGGTAGCAGACCATTCGGGTTTCTCAGTCCCAGAGACAATATCAATGGATTCTACCTTTGCCAGGCTGGTAATGTAGGCAAGATTATTCTCAAAGATCTCTCTTTCCCTTGACCCCTTTGCATCGATGACTATCTTTACATCCTTTTTTGGAGGGACGTTCATCTCTCCTCTTATATTTCTGATGCCTGTTATCACCCCCTTAAGGAGATCCATCTCCTTGATCGATTCATCATCATAGATGAATTCAAGAGGTTGAGGGAACTGGGCTACCATAATGCTTCCTTCTGTATAAGGTAGCCTATACCAGATCTCTTCGGTAATAAAGGGCACAAATGGATGGAGAAGCCTCACCACTCCGCTCAGGAGAATTTGCAATACTGAGTGGGCCACCTCCCTCCTCTTTTGATCCTTGCTATAGAGCTCCAGTTTCGCCATCTCCAGATACCAGTCACAAAATTCATGCCAGACAAATTGATAACAGGTACCGGCTGCATCATTAAACCTATAATCATCTAAGTGGCCGCTTATCTCTTCTGCAACCTCCCCCATCCTGGTCATGATCCAACGATCAGCCAGGGTAATACTGCTTTTATCTGTAGATGGGGGCTTACACTCCTTTAGGTTCATCAGGGAAAATCTGGCAGCATTCCATATCTTATTAATAAAGTTCCTGTATCCTGCTATCCTCTCTTCTGAAAGCCTGATGTCTCTTCCCTGGATAGCCATTACAGAGAGGGTAAACCTGAAGGCATCTGTACCGAACCTGTCTAATACCTCCAGCGGATCAATTATGTTTCCCTTGCTCTTGCTCATCTTCTGGCCCTGTTCATCCTTGACAAGGGCGTGGATATAAACGTCCCTGAAGGGGACATCCCCGAGAAAGTGGATACCCATCATCATCATCCTCGCCACCCAGAAAAAAAGGATATCGAAACCAGTTACCAGCACCGAGGTGGGATAAAAGGTCTTCAGCTCATCGGTGGAATCTGGCCAACCCAGAGTGGAAAATGGCCAGAGGGCAGAACTGAACCATGTATCCAGTACATCTGTTTCCTGCTGGAGATCCTTACCTTTACAAGAAGAGCATACTTTGGGCCCCTCCTTGGCCACTATAATCTCCCCGCATCCCTGGCAATACCAGGCTGGTATCCTATGACCCCACCATATCTGCCTGGATATACACCAATCCTTGATATTATTCATCCATTCGTAATAGACATCTTCCCAATTGGAAGGCACTATCCTCGTCTTTCCATCCTTCACTGCAGCGATGGCCTCTTTTGCAAGAGGGCCTACCTTGATGAACCACTGCTTGGAGAGAAGTGGTTCGATCATGGTCTTACAGCGGTAACAGTGCCCTACCGCATGACTGTAAGGCTCTGTCTTTTCCAGTAAACCAGAGCTTTCCAGATCCTGCAGGATCCTCTCCCTGCATTGAAACCTGTCCATACCCTTGTATGGGCCGGCCAGTTCATTCATGCTGCCGTCTTCGTCAATAACCTTTATTCTTTCAAGCTGATGGGTGTTTCCAATCTCAAAATCATTGGTATCATGGGCTGGGGTAATTTTTAGGGCACCAGTACCGAATTCTTTATCCACATATTTATCAAAAATAACCGGTATGGGCCTATTGAGTACCGGTAAAAGTACATAAGCTCCAGAGAGGTCTTTGTAACGTTCATCCTCTGGGTTCACCGCCAGTGCGGTATCGCCCAAAACGGTCTCTGGCCTGGTTGTGGCCACAATCAGATAGCCCTCCCGGTCTTCAAAAGGATAGCGGATATAATAGAGGAAGCTATCCTTATCTTCGTGTTCTACCTCAAGGTCAGCCAGGGCTGTATGGCACCTCGGGCACCAGTTTATGATATAATCTCCCCGGTAGATCAAGCCTTCATCATAAAGACGCACAAAGACCTCCCTTACAGCCCTAGAGAGGCCCTCATCCATTGTAAATCGCTCACGACTCCAGTCACAGGAACTTCCCAGCCTTTTAAGCTGATTGATAATCACCCCGCCAAATTTTTCCCTCCACTCCCAGACCAATTCAACAAATCTTTCTCGACCAATCTGGTGACGATCAGTTCCCTTTGAGGCAAGGTCTTTCTCTACCACATTCTGGGTAGCAATACCCGCATGATCTGTGCCGGGTTGCCACAGGACACTATATCCCTTCATCCTCTTGTATCTGCATAGAATATCCTGGAGGGTATTATTAAGGGCATGGCCCATATGTAGGCTTCCGGTTATATTTGGTGGAGGAATGACAATAGAAAAAGGAGATTTATCTGATTTAGTATTGGCCTTAAATAGATCATTCTTTTCCCAATAATAATACCATTTCTCTTCCACTTCCTTGGGTTCATATGCCTTGGCCAAGACATTATCTTCCATTAAATGATGTTCCTCTATTTTTATCTGTCGGTTTTAAGTCAAAATAAATGGAAATAAAATATACTTAAATGGGCACAATGACATCTTTAGGATTTCTTTCATTTAGTGCCTTTGTGCCCATATATTTCAAAGAAAAAAATAATCTATATTAATTCTCAGGCAAAATACTCTTCTTTAGGGCATCTATCTCCTCCCTGATTATCTTTTCAGCTACTTCAGGCATAACCTCTCTGGCCACCCTTTCTAAGACATCGCTTACCACCTTTGTTAAAAGGGCCTCAATCTTTTCTTCTGAGATTGGCGGAGCCTCCTTTTTGACTGCCTCCTCTTCTTCCTCCATTATTCCTTCAATAGGTGGTTTTTCTGTCAAAATCTCTTCGGCAGCTTCCTTTTTATCTCGAGTCTCTTTTTCAACTACCTCCTTCGACAATGGCTCTTTCAACTCCCCTATACCCTCTTCAGAGAATATCTCTTCGAGTCCATAATCCAGTTTAATTTCTTTTTCTAGATCTATAAAGGGTTCTGGCTCCTCTCCAACTGCCTCCTCCAGAACCTCTTTCTCCTCTTCTAAGACTAATTCTTCGAGTTCCTCGAGTCCCTCATCCGATTTAATCTCTTTTTTTAAGACTATAGTGGGTTCTGGCTTCTTTTCAACTGCCTCCTTCATCTTTTCCGTGGGAGCTGTTTTTTCACCAGTTTCCTCTTCCTCTTCTTTTACCTCACCCATTTCTGGCAAAAGATCCTCCACAATCTCTTTCTCCTCTTCAGATATAGCCTCTTCTTTTTTTGCGACCTCTTCTCCATCCGATAAAAGCTCTTCCAAGCCCTTTATATCTTCCTCGACCGATTCAGATGCCCGGCCCTCTTCAGCTACATCAACAAGATCTATAATCTCTTCTTCTTTCTCTGATTCTTCCTCTTTACCTAAAATATCTTCATCAAAGTCGAAATCAAGGAGATCTTCATCCTCACCATCATTTAGATCTTTTATATTGTCATTATCCTTGGCCATGACCATCCCCCTATCTATGATCATTTAATATAAACTTTTTTCTCATAACACATAACATCAAATAGTGTCAAGGCCTTTAAAAAAGATAACATTTCAGATTTTTTCAGCATAGCCTCCTTTCATACCAAACCTAAAAGTAACTATTCACCCACTAAGACACCAATTCCAATTGTCAATTTTCAATTGTCAATTTTCAATTGTTTGTGCCTTGGTGGCTACCTGAGCAGTTACACCTAAAAAGAGAAAGAAAAACTCTATGTCTTAGTCAGGTTATAACGGGCAACTGAAATACTACTGTCTGCGATCTCCCTCCGAAGTGCAATGGTGTTTATCGGGGTAAGGCGTGCAAATTTTTCTAAGCCTGACAACTGGGTTCTGAGCTCTTCACCCCCAGAAATAGCAGCAAAGACCTGTCTTGCCATCATATCTACCCTGGGAAATGAATCATTGATATAGACCTGTGTGGCGGCAATCTGTATCTTCGATTTCTCTTCGCCCTCCTTTTCAGTCTTTTTCAATGTCCTCAAAAGGGCACTCTCCATAGCAAAGATCTCGATGATCATATCAGCTATCAGGGCAACAATTTCCTGTTCATTTCCAAGCCTCTCCATGTATTTTTGGGTCGCAGCACCAGCGGCCAGGAGGGCTATTTTCTTTGCCATAGCTACCAGTTTCCCCTCTTTTTTTAGCTCCCCCTCTTCCTCGCATATCTCCGGCTTATAGCTGAGAAGCTCTCCCATCACCTTTTTGATCGCATCAAGAAGGGGAAGCTCCCCCTTCATGGCAGACCTCATAAGCATGTCCACAATTAAAAGACGATTAATCTCATTGGTCCCTTCCCAGATGCGGTGGATTCTGGAGTCCCTGTAAGCGCTCTCCACCGGGTTGTCCTGAATATACCCATAACCACCCATGATCTGTACACATTCATCTGCAACATAATCAAGCATCTCGGAACCGAAGTTTTTATTTATGGAACACTCTAAGGCATATCTTTTCAGCGCCTCACCTGTCTTCTGGCCCGCATCCTCTTTAGAAGGGTCAATACCCTCTAAGGCCAGATCAAGGAGACCCGCAGTACGATAGACCATACTCTCACCGACATAAGTCTTAATAACCATCTCAGCGATCTTATGTTTTATCAGGCCAAATTCGCAGATGGGTCTACCAAACTGGATTCTATTCCTGGCATATTTTACACCCGCAGCAATCAAAAGCTTGGCTCCCCCAACCGTGCCTGGACCCAACTTGTATCTGCCGATATTGAGAGTATTGAGGGCAACCACATGGCCGCGACCAATCTCTCCCAGGACATTTTCTATCGGTACCTTGACATCCTGGAAGATGACAGATCGAGTAGAGGTGCCATGGATTCCCATCTTTTTCTCTTCCTTGTCCACCGAGACCCCATCCCATTTACGCTCTACAATAAAACTGGTAAACTTCGTTCCATCAACCTGGGCATAGGTAAGGAAAAGATCAGCAAAGCCTGCATTGGTGATGAACTGTTTCTGTCCATTCAAGATGTAATATGTGCCATCCTCAGATAGAACCGCCGTGGTTTCTGCAGTGAGTGCATCTGATCCATGTTCTGGCTCCGTCAGGGCAAAGGCACCAATCATCCCTCCGGTGGCAAGTTTGGGGAGATATCTTTTCTTCTGTTCCGGGCTTCCAAAAAGGGCAATCGGAAGACTTCCAATACCTGTATGCGCTCCAAAGGATATATCGAATCCCGGTATTCCCATTGTGAGTCGTTCGGCAACAAGGACACAGCTGATATGATCCAGTTCTGACCCCCCATAGATCTCGGGTATATCTGTAGAAAGGAAGCCGAGCTCCCCCGCCTTTCTTAAGAGGATTTTCACCAATTCCGGGTTTAGCTCCTCGAGCTCCTCCCTTCTCGGCTCAATCTCACCCAAACCGAATTCCTCGGCTGATTTCCCAATCAGGCGATGCTCCTTGGTAAAATCCTCAGGGGTAAACACCTCCTCAGGCAAAGCATCAGTAATCAGGAATTCCCCACCTTTAAAAAGCTTTGGTTTTGCCATTTTTATCACTCCATTTCAAGTTAAGTGCCTAAAGTTTAAAGTGCCTAAAGTTAAAGGAACAAAAATGACCATCACATGCTTTTGGCCAGTTTTTATTGGTTTAAAAATGGGATTTCCTATACTATTCAATTAATAGTCCTTTATCTCAAAGATAGCTGCGGCTCCCATGCCAAATCCATCCTGAATTATTTCACTTAAATACGAAAGAGGGCTATAATTACCTTGTTATTTAAAAAAAATTGATTATTGTAGAAAATTCAAAAGAGAATGAATGAGTTGTCATTAATTTTTTTGGAAAACTATCATCTGCAAACATTTAAGTCAAACAAATTTTAGGAATCTCGACCAGGGGGATGATCCCGTTTTTCACCCGGCCCTATTCGGGAAAAATCCGTCTTTTTAATCCTAAGGATTTTCTTGTCCTTTAAATATTGCCTTGCAATTGAAAGGAAGGGTTGATAAGGAATTCAGAGAATTAGTAACAAGAAGACCATAAGAGGGTAAAGATATGGATGGAAGATCTAAGGAAGTACCGCTAAAAAGGCTCCGGGGATTGTGTGACCCGGAGTCTTTAGGTGTTCAATCTACCAGAGATATAAATAAAAGGAAGCAATTGTTGGTAGCACAGGAGAAGGCAGTCAAAGGCATTACATTTGGGCTCAAAATGCCAAAAAATGATTATAATCTATATGTAGCCGGACCAGACAGGACCGGTCCGACCTTTATAGCCAAAACATACATTGAGAAAATAGCCAAAAAAGATCCCCCGCCCTCTGACTGGTGCTATGTATATAATTTTCAGGAACCAGATACGCCGAAATTTCTTAAATTGAAAAGAGGTATGGGCATAAAATTAAAAAAGGACATATCTGAGTTCATACAAGAGGTTGAGACAGAGATACAGGATGTCTTTGAAAGTGAGGATTATCATAAAGAAAAGGAAACTATAACTAAAATATTTAATACCAAGAGGAACCAATTGATCTCTATGTTGGAAAAAAAGGCAAACAAGGAGAGATTTGTCCTAAATATTAGTCAGGTGGGAATGATGATTATGCCATCAAAGGATGGCAAACCTATGGATGACGAAACTGTTGGTGCCCTACCAGAGAAAGAAAGAAAAAGGCTCCAGAAGCTAAGCCATGAATTGCAGAAAGAGATGAAGGAAACAGTGAGGGGCATTAGGAGTCTGGATAGAGAATTGAAAGAGAAAATTAAGGAGCTTGACAACAAGATAGCCCTTTACCGGGTTGGGCACTTAATAGAAGAGCTTGAGATAAGATATAAGGATCTGCCAGAGGTATTAGATCATCTCAAAGGGATGAAGGATGATATTATCCATAACATAGATGATTTCAAACAAAAGCAACCAATCCATCAAGGCCCATTTTTTATGCCCCAAATTGAACCCTCATTCACCCGCTATGAGGTGGATGTCCTGGTTGACAACTCAAAATTAAAGGGGGCTCCGGTGATAACCGAAACCAACCCTACCTATCCTAATCTCTTTGGCAGAATAGAAAAGCAGGCACAATTTGGTGCCCTGTTTACAGATTTTACCATGATAAAACCCGGAGCACTCCATAGGGCAAATGGCGGTTATCTGATTATCAAGGCCATCGATTTGCTGAGAAGTCTTGGATCTTGGAGTGCCCTTAAGAGGGCGATTAAGAATAAGGAGATCAGGATTGAAGACCTGGCAGAGGAGATGGGATTTATATCAACAAAGACCCTAAAACCTATGCCTATTCCTCTAAATATCAAGGTCATATTGATAGGCGATGCCTATATATATCATCTTCTATATTCTTTTGACAGCGACTTTAAAAAGATGTTCAAGGTCAAGGCCCAGCTTGATGATAGTATTAAAAAGACCAAAAAACAGATTAAGAATTATCTCTTTTATATCGCTAATGTATGTGAAGAGGAAAACCTCCTGGACATTGAAAAAAGAGGGCTGACCAGGATAATCGAGTATGCATCTGAACTGGTGGGAAACCAGCGAAAGATGTCACTGAAATTGCCAGAAATAAAAGATTTAATGGTAGAGGCCAACTTCTGGGCCAGGCAAAGAGGTAGAAAGTTTATTGAATCGAGTGATATCGAGAGGGCCATTGATGAAAAGGCACAGAGATCAAACCTTATGGAGATGAAAATCCAGGAAATGATTGAAGAAAAGGCCCTCCATATCCAGACAAAGGGAGAAGTTGTAGGCCAGGTAAATGGTTTAACTATTTACGACTTGGGTGACTATACATTTGGTAAACCAATAAGGATAACCGCCACAGCTACACCTGGCAAGGAGGGGGTAGTAGATATTGAGCGGGAGGCCAAAATGAGCGGGAATATACATACTAAAGGAGTTCTGATTATGGAAAGTTACCTGAAAAATAAATATGCATTGGACAAACCCCTTGCACTTTCGGCCAGTGTTACCTTTGAGCAAAGCTATGGAATGGTTGATGGAGATAGCGCCTCGGCTGCCGAACTTTTTGCTATTCTATCCTGCCTATCAAATAAACCTATACGACAAGGGATTTCTGTTACCGGTTCGGTAAGCCAGTTAGGTGAATGTCAGCCTATCGGTGGTGTTACTAAGAAGATAGAGGGTTTTTTTGATGTCTGTAAGGCTAAAGGTCTTACCAGGGGGCAAGGTGTTATTATTCCAGAAAGAAATATAAACGATTTAATGCTTAAAAAAGAGCTTATAAATGCTGTAGAAAAGGGTAAATTTCATATCTATGCCATTGAAAATATGGATGAGGGCATTGAGATCCTAACCGGTGTCAATGCAGGAAGAAGGGATAAAAAAGGAAATTATCCAAAAAACACCCTGAACTATCTGGTCATGGAAAGGTTAAGGATAATGAGCGAGTCAATCAAAGAGTCAGAACAGAAAAAAAAGGGAAAATGAAAAATAGCTTACTCTATCTGGTTAACAAATGTAACCATTCTTCTTAGAATATCTTTTAATAGATCCTCTGGTAAAAATCTCTTCTTTGATAACCCACTAGAAAAATCTTTTGCCATCTCCTTTACTGTTAGCCCTATATCTTCTTTTTTCTTATAGATATCTATCATTTCCTTTCGGAAATCTTCAGCCTCCTTTTTAGCTCTTTCACAGAATTCTTTTCCCTCAGGAGGTGTCAAGGCACCGTAGTGTTCTAAGCAGATAAACTCTGCTCCGATCTTGCTTAGCTTATCTATAGTTTCTTGAAAATCGCTATAATTCGAACTCCCCATAGGAAGGATCCTCTCTTCTGTCAGAGCCCCCATGCTGTCAGATGGAAATAGGGTATATTCTCCGGGGAAATAGAGAGCCACGCTGCACACAGAATGTCCTGGAGCATCAATGATCTGAAGTTTGACCCCATTTTCAAGGTTAAGCTCCGCCCCACCATTAAGTATATGATGAACCGGAAAGCCTTCTTTGCCAAGATTTAGTGGTTCCATCTGCTCAATCCGGTTCTCTGCCTTTAACATCGAATTGTTATAATCCTGTATTACCTTCAGGGCCTTTTCGTTCTTTAGGATACTTGCCCCAACCTTGGAGACAGCCACCTTTAGCCATGGCCACCTTCCTGCAAGATAGGGGGCCATACCAAGGTGATCATAATGGGTGTGGAGAAGAATTAGATGCCTGATTCTCTCCAGATCTACATCAAGATCATTAAGCTGAGTTAGCACCTCAGGTATGACATGTGCCATAGCTCCACCGACCAAGGCGTAGATATCTCCTTTGATGAGATAGGTGCAGAGCTCTGGGCGACCTAAAAATTCAACCCTCTCAGTAACTGGACCAGGTTCCTTGATCCACATAAAATAATCCTTTCATAATTTAATTATATTTCCTGGAATTCATCCCCTAACCCCCTAAAAAGGAGCCATTCATCCCCTCCACAGGGTATTCTTGCAAGCATAAAATAGACAACTTTTCGAGGCCAGGAAGACTATTTAGCAGCAACTCTTTTTAATTTCAATAGTTGATTCGGTGTTATTCTTCTATTGACAATCTATCCCCTTTAATTATAATTAAAGGTTAATGCCGGAGTGGTGAAACTGGTAGACGCAGAGGACTCAAAATCCTCCGGGCCTCGTGTCCGTGTCGGTTCGATTCCGACCTCCGGCATTCAATAAGATCAACAAGTTATTTGAGGTCAACTTTCTTAAAGTTGGCCTGCTTTTTCACGGGCAATTATTTTATCCCCCCATCTCTCCTTCACTAACAAATTTGGGAATAAGAAAAAGATATTAAAACATATCTGATATATTAATTCATGCATTCATTGGATTATACGGAATTTTTTCTGTATAGTTTTAGTTGGCCTTCAGCCATACGTTCTCCAGGTGAAAGGGGCAGGTGAGTAAAGAAGAGGAATAATTGAGAAGGTTTTTTGTCGATAAAATTATACGGGCAGCCGATTTTCTATCTATTAGTGGCAAGGAGGCCAGACATATAATTAACGTTTTGAGAATGAAAAAAGGGGAAACGTTGATTATTATGGATGGGAAAGGGCAGTTATTCGAATCAACAATAGAGGATTTAAATTACAAAGAAGTAAAGGTCAAAATCAACAAGAGTATTTCACCTCTACCCTCTTCACCAATAGAGATTAGCCTGGGTCAGGCCCTTATTAAAGCTCGCCCCATGGATTATCTTATCCAAAAAGTAACGGAATTAGGGATAAATTCAATCCGCCCTTTCTATTCAGAAAGAACGGTCATAAAGTTAAAAGCAGGTCATCTATTAAATAAAATGGATCGTTGGATGGAAATAATTAAATCAGCTTGCAAACAATGTGGTAGGGTGATTCTCCCTACCTTAAATCCTCCTGTACCATTTGAGGAAATTATTAAAAATGTGCTGGATAAAAAGACGTTGAAGATCCTGTTATGGGAAGATGAAGACAAGGCAGACCTTAAAAAGCTCTTAAGATCCACGAGCCCATTGCCTCATATCTTTGCTATAGTAGGACCTGAAGGAGGCTTCACCCCAAATGAAATCAATCTGGCAAGGGAAGCTGGTTTTCACATAATATTTTTAGGAAATAGGATCTTGCGTGCGGAAACAGCGGCTGTGTCATTAATATCAATTATCCAATACGAATGGGGGGATTTGAACCTAAGATATGGGATGTGAGACGTAAAAAACCCCTTATTAGTAAATTATAATAAGGGGTATGAAAGATTCCGGCGGCGACCTACTCTCCCACGCAGTCTCCCACGCAGTACCATCGGCGCTGAAGAGCTTAACTTCCGTGTTCGGGATGGGAACGGGTGTTTCCTCTTCGCTATTGCCACCGAAAACTCTTATTCGAGGATATCATTGAGTTAAGAAATAAAAAGTAGATAATTATGGCCAAGCCTCTCGACCTATTAGTACTAGTTAGCTAAGTACATTACTGCACTTACACATCTAGCCTATCAACCTTGTAGTCTTCAAGGGGTCTTCAGTCCCGATGTCTCCATCGGGAGGGATATCTAATCTTAAGGTTGGCTTCCCGCTTAGATGCTTTCAGCGGTTATCCATTCCGAACATAGCTACCCAGCACTGCCGCTGGCGCGACAACTGGAACACTAGAGGTTCGTCCGTCCCGGTCCTCTCGTACTAAGGACAGATCCCTTCAAATATCCTACGCCCACGAAAGATAGGGACCGAACTGTCTCACGACGTTCTAAACCCAGCTCACGTACCGCTTTAATTGGCGAACAGCCAAACCCTTGGGACCTGCTTCAGCCCCAGGATGCGATGAGCCGACATCGAGGTGCCAAACC
>CAZMUW010000020.1:0-11625 GCA_964569645.1 uncultured Desulfobacteraceae bacterium
GCTGTTAGTGAAACAAATTTTTCAATTTTAAGATCTGTTAATCGTGGGAAGTTCAGGGACATATATGAGTTAGGGGAGAGTTTACTCATAATTGCTACTGACCGTATATCCGCATTTGATGTGGTGATGGATGATCCTGTTCCGGATAAGGGGAAGATCTTAACCAAGGTATCCACTTTCTGGTTTGAAAGGCTCTCTTCCATAATTGATAATCATCTAATCACCGCTAATCAAGATGAATATCCTGAATCTTGCAAGCCTTATAAAGAATATCTTGTTGGCCGGAGCATGCTGGTTCATAAAGCCAAACCCCTTCCAGTGGAATGCGTTGTAAGGGGTTATGTTTCAGGCTCTGGATGGCTTGAGTACCGGTCCCTGGGGACTATCTCAGGGATATCTCTTCCTGAAGGATTGAAAGAGTCATCTCAATTGCCAGAACCGATCTTCACACCAGCAACCAAAGCTGCTATGGGAAACCATGATGAAAATATTTCCTTTGAGGATGCTGCACATATCGTCGGAGAGGATACAGCCAAAGAGATCAGGGCCATAAGCCTAAAATTATACCAGTATGGAAGGGGTCTGGCCTCTAAGAATGGTATCATCATTGCCGACACCAAGTTCGAGTTTGGGTTTGTAAATAATCATCTCATGCTTATTGATGAGGTATTAACCCCGGATTCATCCAGGTTTTGGCCTATGGATGAATACAGAACCGGGAGGACTCAAAAGAGCTTTGACAAGCAGTTTTTAAGGGATTATCTCAATGGTATTGATTGGCCAAAAAGGCCACCTCCCCCAAAATTACCGCCAGAAGTAATTCAAATTACAAGAGATAAATATCTTGAAGTACTCGAGAGATTAACAGGAAAAGGCCTGTAAACCCTGTTAGCCCTATTAAAACTTATTGGATTTTTCCGCCATAAATGGCTCGCCCTGTTAGATAAACTCAATCTAATGGGGCATAGTATCCTGGGTAATATTTGATAACTAACAGGGCAAGACTTTCTACCTAACAGGCTACAAAATAGGTCTGTCTTCTTATACCCTTTCCCTTGACAACACCCATCCAGATGCTTAACATTTTTCAAGATTATTTTTAATCAATAGACAAGAATATTTAGCATATGAGTGGGATATTGGCCGAAA
This sequence comes from uncultured Desulfobacteraceae bacterium, assembly GCA_964569645.1. Classification (GTDB taxonomy): domain Bacteria; phylum Desulfobacterota; class DSM-4660; order Desulfatiglandales; family B25-G16; genus JABXJZ01. Next base: position 1,150 of record CAZMUW010000020.1, read on the forward strand.
AAAAAGAAAAAATTGAAAAGGTAGAAGATCATAAAGAGATGGATAAAAGAAAGGAAAAAGCAGAAGATGATAAAGAGCCGGATACAAAAGCCAGGAAAGAGAAGGTGAAGAGTGCGGAGGAGATGACCAAGCAGGAACTCTTGAAAAAACTAAAAGATACCGAGGAGGAGGCCAAAAGAAATTATGATCTGTATATGCGGACCTATGCTGAGATGGAAAATGTCAAAAAGAGAGGGATAAAAGAAAGGGAGGAGTTAGGTAAATATGCCAATGAATCTCTCATTAAGGAGATTCTTCCGGTAATTGATAGTCTTCAAAAGGCGATATCTCACGCACTAGATGATAAAAATCACCTGGGATTAGCTGAAGGCCTTGAGCTGACACTGGGTGGCCTAATCACAACGTTAGAAAAAGCGGGTCTTAAAGAGATTGAGGCAGAGGGAAAGCCGTTTGATCCCACCTTTCATGAGGCAATTTCACAGCAGAGGGATGATAAGGTTGCCCCGGGTCTTGTCGTAGCTGAATTTCAGAAGGGCTATCTACTGAATGGACGCTTGATCAGGCCAGCGATGGTTGTGGTCTCGCAAGGAGATGCTAATAAAAAAGAAGATACTGTTTAAATAATGAATATAGTTTTAAGGAGGAAACAATGGCTAAAATAATTGGAATCGATCTGGGAACCACAAACTCCTGTGTTGCTCTTATGGAGGGAGGTGACCCAAAGGTAATAGCCAATGTGGAAGGGAACCGGACTACACCCTCTGTTGTGGCATTTAATGATAGTGGGGAAAGGTTAGTAGGGCAGACTGCAAAAAGGCAGGCAATTACCAATCCGGATAACACTGTTTATGCGGTTAAAAGGCTGATTGGCAGGAAGTTTAATTCGCCTGAGGTTAAAAAAGATGTTAAGGTAACGGCTTACAAGATTACCAAGGCAAAGAATAGTGATGCCCAGGTCACTGTCGAAGGTAAGGATTATAGTGCAGCCGAGATTTCGTCGATGATTTTGCAGAAAATGAAACAAACCGCCGAGGAATATCTTGGTGAAAAGGTGACTGATGCGGTAATTACCGTTCCAGCCTATTTCAATGACAGCCAAAGACAGGCAACAAAGGATGCGGGAAAGATAGCGGGATTGAATGTTCAACGGATCATTAATGAGCCTACGGCTGCCTCACTTGCATATGGTCTGGATAAAAAAAAGGACGAAAAGATTGCTGTCTTTGATCTTGGAGGTGGTACCTTTGATATTTCCATATTGGAGATAGGTGATGGAGTCTTTGAGGTTAAAGCCACAAATGGAGATACCCATTTAGGGGGTGAGGACTTTGATCAAAGAGTTATGGGTTACCTTGCTGATGAATTCAAAAAGGATCAGGGGATTGATCTCAGGAATGATAAGATGGCATTACAGCGTTTGAAGGAGGCGGCTGAGAAGGCAAGGATGGAACTTTCCACCTCAATGGAGACAGACATTAATCTTCCCTTCATTACCGCTGATGCAGGCGGGCCAAAACATATGAATATTAAACTAACCAGGGCAAAACTCGAGGCCCTTGTAGAGGATCTGGTTGAAAAAACAATCGAACCCTGCAAAGTTGCCTTAAGTGACTCTGGTTTGAAGGCCAGTGATATTAATGAGGTCATTCTGGTTGGTGGGATGACCAGGATGCCTATGGTTCAGGAAAAGGTAAGGCAAATCTTTGGTAAAGAGCCCCACAAGGGTGTCAACCCTGATGAAGTTGTTGCAATCGGTGCAGCCATACAAGGGGGTGTATTAAAGGGTGATGTCAAAGATGTTCTCTTGCTTGATATTACCCCTCTTTCCCTGGGAATTGAGACCCTTGGTGGTGTTTTCACTAAGCTCATTGAGAAAAATACGACCATACCTACTAAAAAGAGTCAGATATTCTCAACCGCAGCAGATAACCAGCCTGCGGTGTCCATCCATGTTCTTCAGGGTGAGAGAGAGATGGCGACTTACAATAAAACCCTTGGTCGCTTTGAACTGATTGGGATTCCAGTAGCGCCAAGAGGTATTCCTCAGATAGAGGTAACCTTTGATATTGATGCAAATGGCATTGTTAGTGTGTCTGCCAAAGATTTAGGAACAGGAAAGGAGCAGTCCATCAAGATAACTGCATCAAGCGGTCTCAGTGAGGAGGAGATTGAGAGGCTAATCAAGGATGCTGAGCTTCACACTGAAGAAGACAGAAAGAAGAGGGAACTTGTTGATGCTCGAAATGCTGCTGACTCCCTAATTTATTCCACTGAAAAATCTCTTAAGGAGGCCGGAGAAAAACTCGATCCTGGTACCAAAGGAGAGATAGAGAATGCTATTTCCAAGCTCAAGGGGGCCATGGGGGGTGAAGACACATCAGAGATCAAGCGGCTTTCAGAGGAATTGATCCAGGTTTCACATAAAATAGCCGAGGTTTTATATGCCCAGGCTGCCCAATCTCAAACCCAGGCTGGCCCGGAAACAGGTCCTGGGGAACCAGAGTCAGCTAAAAAGGATGAGGAGGTTGTTGACGCAGATTTTGAGGAAGTAAAGGATGACAGCAAATAAATCTCCCTATTTTAGAAAGGTCATTGCTATCTTGACAGTGGTAATGGCCTTTTTTATTTTCTCTTGCGAGAAGAAGGTAATCTTAAAGGAGCCACCTTTAAAGGAACCACCAGAAAAGAAAGCGGTCATCGATCATTTTGCCATAGCCGAAGGTTATTGGGATCAAAAAGAATATGATAAGGCCTTAGCAGCTTATGAAAGGTACCTTAGGGAATTTCCATCAGGAGATAGGGTTCGGGATGCATTAGCCAGGAAGGCAGCCATATATTATAACAGGAACCAATATGAAAAGGGCTTGCCACTTTTATTAGAGGTTATCGATGACTATCCCTTGAACGAAAAAAGGGCTGAGATTCACCTTTTAATAGCCAAGACATATTTCCATCTGAGGGAATACTCTGAGTCAAGACTATCTGCTTTACGATGGCTTGAGCTATATAAAGATTATCCTGGGAAAGAAGAGATATTCTTTCTTTTGGGCCAAAACTTAAAGGAACTAAATGATCATCCACGGCTCCTTTATTGGTGGCTCAAATTATTGGAATCACCATTAATGAAGGCAGAGAAAAGGAAAAAAATCAGGTCTCAGCTTTTGGATATCATCTATCAGGCCACAGAAGAAGACCTAAAAGAGATGGCCACCTATGCTACAGGGAGCAGTCTTATCATTCCAATCTACTATAAGCTGGCCGTATCCTTTCTTCTCTCAGATAGATTAGAGGAGGCACGCGAAGAAACAAGTAAGATAGTGAGGTTTGCAACGGAGGAGGAATGGGTCATAATAGCTAACGAAGTGCTCCAAAAAATTGAGGAGAGATTAAAGGTTAGTACTAACGTTATTGGCTGTCTCTTACCTTTGAGCGGTCCCTTTGCTATCTATGGCCAGGAGGTTTTAAATGGTCTTGAGCTCGGTTTGGACATCTTCCAGGAGAGCAATGAGGACCTTTCATCTATAGAGTTTGTAATAAGGGACACAGAAGGTAATACAAAGATAGCAGTTGAGGCGATAAGAGAACTGGCAGAGGAGGAAAGGGCACTAGTCACTATAGGTCCCCTCATTAGCAAGGTAGCTGAAGAGGTTGTAGAAAAGGCTCAAGAATTAGGTATACCCATAATAACCTTAAGCCAGAGTGAAGATGTGACCACCAAGGGAGAGATGGTTTTTCAGAATTCTCTCACCCCGGAAGACCAGCTAAGAAGATTAGTAGATAAGGTTATAGGTGAACTTGGGCTAAAGAGATTCGCCATCCTATATCCTGCCAATGCCTATGGCAGATACTTCATGAATAAATTATGGGATAAGGTTGAATCCCAGGAAGGGATAATAACCGCAGTAGAGTCCTATGATCCTAAGGTTACAGATTTTGGAACAGAGATAAAAAAGATGGTTGGTCTATTCTATCCCAGGCCGAAATCAAATACGGAGGAAGAGGAAAAGGAAGAAGCGGAAGCGGAAGCGGAGCCTATCATTGATTTTGATGCCATATTCATCCCTGATAGCTATGAAAGGGCAGCCCTTATAGCATCTCAGTTGGTCTTTTATGATGTTCTAGGAGTCAGGCTGTTGGGAACAAATCTTTGGAACTCTCCCGAGTTGATAGAGATCGGAGGAAAATATGTTCACGGGGCAATATTTCCTTGTGGCTTCTTTTCTGGTAGTGGTTATAAAAGGGTGGATAGTTTTGTCAACAAATACAAAACCAATTTTGGCCGAGAACCAGGACTTCTTGCTGCCATAGGTTACGATACTATCAGGATAGTCAAAGAAATCTTAAAAGAAAAAGGAAAAAATATAAAGACAAGGGAAGATTTTCGATCCGCATTGGCAGGAAATGAAAGTTTTGATTGTGTAACCGGACCAATGGTTTTTGATGATAATAGGAGGGCAAAAAGAGATCCTCTTCTTTTGACCGTTAGTGGCAGTCATTTCCTTCCTCTGCCCTAATTTGATTTTAACCATTCTTCACTCTCCGGCTTAGTCCAATGATCAATATCTTTAAGCATTTACCCTCATCCCCCTGATCACCAACCCCTGAAAATGGCAACCGCCTTCTATTCTGACCCTCCCTTCTTTTTTCTATAAACCATTTGGGAGATAATGATACTGATTTCATATAGAACAATTAGGGGCAGTGCCATCATTATCTGTGTGGCAACATCCGGAGGGGTTAGGATTGCAGATAATATAAATGCACTTAGAATGGCTAACTTGCGGAATTTTTTCATTGAATCTGGGGTAATCAGCCCAATCTTGGTCATAAAGAAGACTACTACAGGCATCTCGAAAACCAGACCAAATACAAAAAGCAGCCTGATTGCAAAGGAGAAATACTGCTTTACAGAAGGCAGTGCCTGGATGTCCTCGGTTGCAAAACTGATAAAAAATTTGAAACCATAAGGAAAAACAATAAAGTATCCAAACAGAGAGCCGGCAACAAAGAGGATACTGGAAAACAAGACAAAAGGGATAACATATCCTTTTTCCCTCTGGTAAAGGGCAGGTGCCAAAAACATCCATAACTCATAAAAGACAATGGGTATGGCCAACATAATGCCGGCAATAAGGGCTACCTTAATATAGGCTATAAACATCTCAGGGAGGCTGGTAAAGATAAGCCGGCTTTCAGCAGGGAGGACTTTTGTCAGAGGCAGAATAAGAAAGGAGAAAAGTTGTTTAGAAAAGATATAAGAGATAGCAAATCCAATACCTATGGCTATTGCGCAGATGATCAATCTTTTTCTTAGCTCTTCTAAGTGGGCCAGGAATGGCCTTTTTTCATCTGTCATCCTCTTTTTTCTCCGTGACGCTCTCTTTGTTTTCCCCCTTAGTAGCCTCTGATTTTATATCATCTTCTCCTTTTGTTTCCTCCCCTATTTCGGATGCATCTATGAGACCGCTCACAGAGTCGGCCAATTCCTCTTCCATCCCTTTGAGCTCACCCTCCACTTCGTCCATATCAAGATTTGTCTTTAAATTGTCGGTCGCTTTTCTGAACTCAGCCATTCCCCTGCCGAGGGCTCTGGCTAAATCAGGCAATTTCTTAGGACCGATAATAATCAAGGCAATCACAAAGATGATGATCAATTCAGGCATACCTATGCCAAACATAGAAGATCTCCCTCTAAAGAATGATCGTAGCTATTCAGCCACCAATTCCAATTGTCAATTGTCAATTGTTTGTGTGTTGGGGGCTACCTGAACAGTTACGAATGGTCAGTCATAATGTAAGAATCATTGCAATCTCATCACAATCAGGAAACTTTGGCCCTCTTCAACAACGGCTAACGATCTTATCTCCCCTAAATCTTCCCAGGATATACATAGGCTGCAAACACCTAAGAGGCTCCCCTTTACCTTGCTGTTCTCTATAACATAGAAATCCCGGAGGTGGTCATAGAGCTCAATTAATGAACGCGGCAGCAGGAGGGACTGGTTTGCATAATGGGTTAAGATTTCATGGATAGACTTAACATCCTGAATTTTTGCCTTCCTGAGCATGGGCAGAAATCTCTAATGCATCTTGATAGGATATATTATAAAGGGTTTGAAACCCTCTTTATCAGCCAGGCGCTTTGCCCACCTTTTTGCCTCTTCCATGTTAGGGAATGGACCGCAGCGAATCCTATAATACATCTCACCATTGATCAAGGTTTGATAATAGTAAGCCGGATAGCCCAATCCGGTTAAGCTCTCTACCATTTTTACGGTCTTCCCCTCATCTTTTAGTGCCGCTACCTGAACGTTATAATTACGTATATCCTCCTTTAATTGCTCAACTTTTGTCTTCTTTGTGGTTCTATCTTGATCTTCCAGGGGAGGCTTAGGGAGTACCTTTTTCTTGGCTATACCCTTTTTGTCAACAAGTTGGTTATAAAAGGTAAGCTCCTCTTCTTTTATAGGCATTATATTATCAATTTTTTCCTTTTCCTCATCTCTGGCAATCTTTTCATTGATGGAAGAAAGGGTATCTATGGTACCTGGCAGGAAACCCCTGCCTACCATTATCCCTAAGGAAAATACCCACCCCAGTACAAAGATAAGGCTGATACATAATAAAAGGAGTGAGCTTAAAGTGAATCGAAAGGTGTATCTCTTTTTTCCCTTCTTTGGAGACGATCTTTTGTTAACCATTGTTTCCTGCCTACATCTTTTCAGGGGCGCTAACCCCTAAGAGGCTGAGACCATTTTTGATTACAATCCTTACACCTAACGATAAAAAAAGCCTTGCCTGGCTTAAGGTTCTATCATCAGTGATGATCCTGTGTCTATTGTAGTATCTGTGAAAGCTACCTGCCAGTTCTGTTAAGTAATAAGTCAACCTGTGGGGCGCTAAGGCACAGGCAATTTCCTGGATAAGGGAAGGAAATTCAGCCATTTTCCTTATCAGGGAAATTTCTTCATCCAAGGCCAATCTTTGTAGGGTTGGACCGGGATCTTCAGGAAGGTGAATATTCTCCTTACCTGCCTTTCCAGAAAGGCTGCAGATCCTGGCGTGGGCATACTGGATATAATATACCGGATTTTCACTATCCTTCCTTTTAACCAGGTCTATATCAAAATCGAGGGGGGAGGTATGGTCTTTGCTCAGAAAAACAAACCGTGCTGCATCCACCCCAACATCATCCACGAGCTCTTTTAAAGTTACGTATCTGCCTGCTCTCTTGGACATCCTCACTTCAGCTCCCCCCTCCCAAAGCTTGACCAGTTGGATTAAGAGAACCTCAAGCCAATCATCCGGGATTCCTTCTGCCATGAGGGCGGCCTTGACCCTGTTTACATAGCCGTGATGATCTGCCCCCCAGATATTTATTACCCTTTTAAATCCCCTTTTCCATTTATCAAGATGGTATGATATATCTGTGGCAAAATACGTAAATTCCCCATCTTTCTTTCGAATAACCCTATCCTTATCATCACCAAAGGAGGAGGTTCTGATCCAAAGTGCACCATCCTTTTCAAAAAGCAGGCCCCTTTTTTTAATCAAAGTGATTGCCTTATCTATTTTACCTGAAGAGTAGAGCTCACTTTCCTTATACCAGAGATCAAAATCTACCCTGAAATTGGCCAGGTCTTCCATTATCTCCTTTAGGAGCTTATCTTTACCCAGATCAGACAATAGATCTATGGCCTCATGAATATCAAGATTATCTAATTTTGTATCCTTCGTAATATCAAGGGCCAGCTCCTGGATGTAATCTCCCTGATAACCATCTAAAGGAAATGGATAGGATGGATCAGAGAGTTGCCTCCACCTGCTATAAATGGACTCCCCTAAGATATTAATCTGTTGACCTCTATCGTTTATATAGAATTCCCTCCTCACATCATAACCACTAAAACCTAAGATCCGACAGAGGGTGTCTCCAAGGGCAGCACCGCGACCATGGCCAAGGTGGAGAGGGCCGGTAGGGTTAGCACTAACAAACTCTACCATTATTTTTTTCCTTTTTCCAATGGAGCTGCGGCCATAATCATCCCTTGGATTAATAACGTGGGAAAGGAGACTATACCATTGCCCCGTTGATATAAAGAAATTTATAAAACCGGCACCGCCTATCTCGGCTTTCAGGATGAAATGATCATGATCCACCAAGTACCGGATAATTATCTCAGCTATATTCCGGGGAGATCTCTTCTGCTCCTTAGCAAGGGTCATTGCCAGGTTAGTAGCAAAATGACCATGATCTGGGTTGTTAGGAACCTCGATGACAAACTCTGGTAAGGGTATCTGCCTTAGATAACCTTCCCTAAAACATAGATCTAAGGTATCTTTAAGAATCTTGGCCAACCTCTTTTTCATAGATATATTCCCGTTTGTTTCTACTCCCTATGGAGCAAAGGACCTCGTATGAGATTGTGTTAGCCCAGCGAGCCATATCGTCAGCCGTGATCCTATTTTTTTTCTCCTTCCCCAAAAAACATACCCTATCCCCCTTTTTTACGCCTCTGATTGGAGTTACATCAGCAATTGTCAGGTTCATACATATCCGGCCGATAATCCTTGTCTTTTGACCATGGATCAGAACCTGACCCTTGTTGCTCATAGACCTGCTGAGGCCATCACCGTAGCCTGCCGATATAATAGCTATCTTTCTTGAACCATCGGTGTAAAAGGTTCGACCATAACTAATTGGAGTCCCATGCTTAACCTCCCTCACCTGCACAACAGAGGAGCAAAATGTGATCAGATGCCTCAATGGTGGAGGGTTTGCAAACTCCGGACATGGAAGTCCACCATAAAGCATGATACCCGGCCTTACCATATCGAAATGGGCCTCCTTGTATCTAATAATTCCTGCACTATTTGCCAGATTATTCATGGGAAGCTCAAGGCCAAGTCTGCGGCTGGAAGAAATGGCTTCCTTGAAGTTTTTGATCTGAGTTTTTGTAAATACATCATCCTCTTGATCGGCCGTAGAGAGATGGGAAAAAAGGCCTTCAATCATTATCCCCTTCATATTCATAAGCTGTTTTAAGAAAAGACCGGTCTCTTTAAAGTCGATACCAAGCCGGCCCATTCCTGTATCAATCTTTAGATAAACATTGATGGGTCTTCCGCTTTTCTTCCCCTCCTCTGAGAGCATCCAGGCGGAATCCAGGTCGTAGATAACAGGGATCAGGTTGTAGTCAACCACTGTCTTTGTCTCTTGAGGTGTGCTTATCCCAAGCAGGATTACCACTGGCGTTTTTACCCCCTCATCTCTAAGCTTTATAGCTTCAGAAAGATGGGCCACCCCAAGGGAGTCTATATGAAGTTTCTCTAATTCCCTGGCTACCGGGATCAGGCCATGGCCATAGGCATCGGATTTGACAATCCCCATGATTCTGGTTCCTTCTCCTACTAACTCCCTTATCTTCAACAGATTATACCTTAAGGCAGAAAGATCAATTGTTACTTTATTAGGTGAAGTATTCATGGTAGTTAAATTAAGGTAACCGATAATAGATCTAATATCAAGGACTAATACAAGCGTATTAGTTGAGATGTCATTGCGAGTGAAACGAAGCAATCTCATAGAGAACGAGATTGCCACGCCCTTCGGGCTCGCAATGACAATGTAAAAGACTTTTATGCGCTTGTATTATGTGCAAGGCCATATAATTTAGTATTTCACCCCAAAAACCCTGGCCCAGACCTGAGGAGCAAGGTATGAGTTCTATGGCCTCTCTTTCCTTGCTGTTGCAGCGAGAACCACTTACCATAACCACGTCGCGCCAGGGCGGGCTTGACATGAATGTTAAGATCTTGGCTTATATAGACAGCTAGTAGATTCGAGGAGTAAACCCTGAAGATTTAATTTAAAGTTGAAGGTGCTAAAAACCCTATATCGCTATTCCTGGCTGATTATGGTATAGAAGGATAAAAAAGTAGGTATGTGCATGCACGTTTCTCTAAAGGGCCAGATTGAAAGAATTACATACACCAATGATGAAAACGGTTACACCGTTGCCAAGGTGAAGATATCTGGCCGCAAAGATCTTGTGACAGTAGTAGGTACTCTCTTGGTCCCCATTCCCGGGGAAGTTATTGAAGTGAAGGGTAACTGGATGAACCATCCAAGATACGGAGAGCAGTTCAAGGTGGAGCACTATAAATCCTTGGTACCAGCCTCTGTTTATGGAATTGAAAAATACCTTGGCTCTGGTCTCATCAAAGGTATTGGTCCTATTATGGCCAAGCGGATTGTTGAAAAATTTGACAAAAAGACCCTCGAGGTCATAGAAGAGGAGATTGAAAAGCTGGCCCAGGTGGATGGAATTGGCAAAAAGCGTATCGAAATGATAAAAAAGGCCTGGCAGGATCAGAAAGAGATCCGAGATGTGATGATCTTCCTTCAAACACATGGTGTCGGTTCAGGCTATGCCACGAAGATATTCAAACAATACGGAAACCGATCAATAAAGA
>CAZMUW010000021.1:0-11466 GCA_964569645.1 uncultured Desulfobacteraceae bacterium
CTATAACTTCATATGAAGTCATTGAGGAATAACCCAACAAATCGAAGGTCAGCATGGAGGGATATTGGGGGGGGGTTCCCTCCCCCCTTTTCTTCCAAATCCAGCGGCAAGATAAATCTATAACAAAGCGCGATTACAACACACGGATAATCCGGGTTTATACAAAGATAGTCCTCATGGGGTTGGGATCTGTGAATCTGAGTAGTCTATTCAAAGTTCTAAATGAAAACAGACATCGTTACCACTGAGGAAATTGAACCTCCGAGCACGATGACCGTGCCCCACTCACGGAGGTTGGTATTCTACAAACGATTCTTCCCTGGAGTAAGCAGGGCCGAATGGAATGATTGGCACTGGCAGCTGCGTAACCTCATCACCGATCTTCATGAGCTGGAATGTATCTTACAGCTCTCTGAGGATGAGCGCAATGCCATTGTGCGCCATGGTACCTGGTTTCCTATAGCTATAACGCCTTACTATGCAAGCCTGCTTGACCCAAATGACCCCTCACAACCTTTGCGCCGTACAGTGGTACCGGTGATCTATGAGCACCTACGACCTCCTGACGAAGCCCGAGATCCCCTAGCGGAAGAAGGCGACAGTCCAGTGCCAGGCTTGGTCCACCGATATCCGGACCGCATTCTTTTTATCGTCACAGATTTTTGTGCAACCTACTGCAGGTATTGCACCCGATCACGGCTTGTTGGGAAAGGAAGTAACTCCCCCTTTAATGAGGCTCAATTGGAAAGGGCCATTGCGTACATCGAAACGTCCCCTTCTATCCGGGATGTTCTCCTGTCAGGCGGTGACCCATTGACCCTCTCAGATGAAAAGCTGGAATGGCTTCTATCCCGGTTAAGGCGTATCCCTCATGTGGAATTCCTGCGGATTGGGACAAAAGTGCCTGTAGTTTTGCCCCAGCGCATCACACCAGGCCTTGCTCGGATGCTGAGACGCTATCATCCTTTATGGATAAGTATTCACTTCACCCACCCAGATGAGCTGACTCCGGAGACAACTCAGGCCTGTGAGCGCCTTGCAGACGCGGGTATCCCTTTAGGAAGCCAGACCGTTCTTCTTGCGGGGGTCAATGACAACGTAGAGACCATGAAGCGATTGATGCATGGGCTCCTACAAATAAGAGTCAGGCCATACTATCTCTATCAATGTGATCCCATCTCGGGATCGGCCCATTTCAGGACACCGGTGGCAAAAGGTATGGAGATTATCCAGGGTTTGCATGGTCACACAACCGGGTATGCAGTGCCAACTTACGTGATTGACGCCCCTGGAGGGGGCGGCAAAATTCCATTGCTTCCAAGATACCTTGTTGGGCGCGATGGAGGGGATCTGTTGCTCAAAAACTACGAAGGGCATATCTATCGTTATCCCGATCCAGGCAGCAATTTGGGTTCAAAAGAGCCACTCAAACCGTTATGGCATTCAGGATACGGGTAAATTGATGAGGATAGGAATTACCTATGATCTCCGCGAAGATTACCTTGCCGAAGGATTCAGCGAAGAGGAAACGGCTGAATTTGACCGTGATGAAACCATTCAAGCCATCCAGCAGTGCCTCCAGGATTTGGGTTGCGAAACAGATCGCATAGGCAACATCAAAAATCTGACAAGACGCCTGGTAGCTGGCGACAGATGGGAGATGGTTTTCAATATTGCAGAGGGATTCAAGGGATTTGGCAGGGAAGCACAGGTCCCTGCTTTATTGGAAGCCTATGATATACCTTATACCTTTTCAGATCCTATGGTGCTCTCCCTTACACTCCATAAGGGCGTGGCCAAGCGCGTAGTCCGCGACCTCGGTGTTCCTACCCCAGATTTTTACGTTATCGAAAAAGAGTCCGATGTGGCAAAGGTTGATCTTTCCTTTCCTATTTTTGCTAAACCCGTGGCTGAAGGTACGGGGAAAGGAATTAACGCAGCATCGAAGACCTGGAACCAGAGCCAGCTCATATCCGTGTGCACGAGGCTTCTAACAACATACAAACAGCCTGTCCTCATCGAGACCTTTCTCCCTGGCCGGGAGTTTACAGTAGGGATTATCGGATCTGGAAAAGATGCCATGGCCATTGGCGTGCTGGAGGTGATCTTGCGTGAAAATGCAGAACCTGATGTTTACTCCTACTTGAATAAGGAAAGATACGAAGACTCAGTGGAGTATCTTCTGGCAAATGATGCTATTGCAGAGAAGGCTAAAGAGGTGGCCCTAGCGGTGTGGCGAGGGCTTGGATGCAGGGATGCGGGGCGGGTTGACCTTCGAGCTGACGCGGATGGTATGCTAAACTTCATGGAAGTGAATCCTCTGCCCGGGCTGCATCCCCAACATTCAGACCTTTGCATTATCGCCCACAGGGTGGGTATGGCGTACAGGGCTCTTATCGAAGCGATTATATACTCGGCTATCACTCGTATTCACAAAGACCAGCTTGGCACAGGTTCTTGGCATGTATAAGAAGGTGATTGGCGTAGCCCACAATGTACCGGTTCCTTCCGGCCATGCCTTTTCAGAGGCCTCCCAGGACATCTATACGCAAGTTGAGCACATTGAGAAAGCCCTTGGGGAGCTGGGGTATCCATCAGTTCGCATCCCCTTTACGAGGGATGTCATCGACTTCATTCAAAGGATGAAGGGAGAAAAGGTGGAAATGGTCTTCAACCTGTGCGAGACCCTGGACGAGGACCCATGTTTTGCAGGGCACCCGGCCGCCGTCCTTGAACTCTTAGGGATCCCCTTTTCGGGTTCGCCTTCAATGGCTATTATGCTCACAACGGATAAACTTATGACCAAACGGCTATTAAAGGCCATGGGGATAATGACTCCGAACTATCTTGTTTACGATAACATGTCTCCCTTTTACCCTGCGGTCCTAAGGTTTCCTGTCATTGTCAAACCGAGGTTTGAAGACGCCAGTATTGGCATCGACCAAGAGTCGATTTTTGAGGATGAAATAGAACTCGGTAAGGAGCTCAAGGAATCTTTTAACCGTTTTGGAACTCTTCTGGTGGAAGAGTATGTAGCTGGTAGGGAGTTTAATATTTCCCTTTTCGGATACCCTTCACCAAAAGTCCTTCCAATAGCGGAAATTGATTTTTCTACCCTTTCCAAAGAACTTTACCCCATTGCGGGGTACCGGGCCAAATGGGAAAAGGCCTCTTTTGAATATCGCAACACATCACGAAGCTTCCCACAAGGGCTACCCCATATGATGCTGAGTGAATTGGAAAGAAAGGCCCTTGAATGCTTTCGCCTCCTTATGCTGAGGGATTATGGACGAGTTGATATGAGAATTGATGACCGCGAACAGATCCATGTCCTGGAGGTGAATGCGAATCCTTGTCTGAGCCCCGATGCTGGATTTGCAGCAGCCGTCGAACATGCCGGCATGAAGTATCCCGAGATGGTGAGGCAGCTTGTTGACTTCATCGTCCAAAGATCAAAGAATGATGATAATTAGGCCTCTCATATCTCAGGACAAGGATAAGATATTGAGACTTCTAAGGCAGAGGGGGACCTTTACCGAGAGGGAGGTTCAGGTGGCCCTGGAGGTTATCGATGAGACCCTCCGTCAACCCGAGGGGAAAGACTATCATATTTTCTGTACCGACGATGGGCTTGATTGTCTTATTGGATACATATGTTTTGGACCCATCCCGTTAACAGATAACTGCTACGACCTCTACTGGATCGCCGTAGATAAAAGATTTGCAAGAAAGGGGATCGGAGGAAAGCTCCTCGGATTCATGGAGGAATTTGTAATCAGAAAAGGAGCAAGGCATATTTATGTGGATACCTCCTCGACACCGCCTTCTGAGCCTGCAAGGTCCTTTTATGAAAAACACGGCTATCATGTGGGGTGCGTGCTGAATGATTTTTATCGGGAGGGGGACCACAAGATGATCTTCATGAAGGAGGTTTCCGGCATTATCCCCAATAACACGATGACTGAAAATTACAGCGAGGAATCATAAGCCCCTTAATTTTTAACATTTTAATATATTCTTAAAGCACCAACAGAATATTGCATAACACATAAAAGCAAATGAGGCACATACAAGATGAGGGCTCTAATAATTGCTGCAGGTCGAGGTAGCAGGCTTAATAATCTAACAAAAGATATACCTAAAGGTCTCATTCCTCTTTTAGGCCTGCCTTTGATCGAAAGAGTTATCTTAACCACAAAAGAAGCAGGTATTAATGAATATGTGGTTGTTGTTGGTTATCTTGGTGATAAGATAAAAGCAACCTTGGGCAACGGAGAGCGACTTGGGATAAGGATAAATTATATTGAAAATGAGGAATGGCAAAAAAGCAATGGTCTTTCTGTCTTAAAGGCTAAAGAGTTGTTGAATGAAAACTTTTTCCTGCTAATGTCTAACCACATTTTTGATGCTCGTATTCTAAAAAAACTTGTTAATTATGATATGAAAGGCGCTGTCGTCCTGGCAGTTGACAGAAGAGAACCGTTGCCGGGTGATACTAAAGTCCTTGAAAGGAATGGAAAGATTGTTGAGATAGGCAAGGATATACAGGAATCAAACTGTATAGATACCGGCGTCTTCCTATGCTCACCAAAGATATTCTCTAATCTCGAAGAATCTGTAGAAGAAGCTAAAACTGAACTTTCAGAGGGTATTTTCAGGGCTGCCCAACATGAAGATGCCGAAATATTCGACATCACGCAAATTAACAGTTATATTTCAAGCATGCGGAAGGAGATAGAAGCTTTCTGGATGGATATTGATACAAAGGAGGACTTAAGCAAAGCAAAAAAGCTTTTAATTGAGAATTCGTGTAAAGGAAGAAATGACTTGCTTGCAACCTATGTGAATAAGCCAATAGAGAATTTCATTGTAAGCAGATTGGCCAATACACGGATTACACCGAACCAGGTTACTATACTAACAAACATAGTTGCTTATGCGTCAACATTTTTATTCCTCCAAGGATATCTATTATTTGCTTCCCTTCTCACCTTTATCGTTTCATTTATGGACGGTGTGGATGGAAAACTTTCAAGAGTGAAAATAGCTTCTTCATATATAGGAAAAATGGAGCATGCCTTCGATTTTCTTTTTGAGCATTCATGGTATATTGCATTAGCCATCTACCTATCAAAAACCTATGGAATATCAGCGATTTTGCTATCCGCATTCATACTCATGTTTGATAGTTTTTCTCACTACTGCGGACAGGCATTTGGAAAGGGAATAAAGGAACGCCCGTTGGCAGAACATGGGCGAATCGAACAACTATTTAGAAAATTTGATGGCAGAAAAAACAGTTATATTATTTTTATTCTTATCGGAGTTTTACTTAATGTGCCATTTTACTCGTTATTGGCTATAACTTTCTGGTCATCTGTAAGCGCAGGATTCTATTGTCTAAGGGCTATGAAACACCTATATGATTTAGATCAAAAAGAGTCCCTCTAAAAAAGTCTGCCAATTCAAAACTTGCTTTCAATGTTGCCATATGTAATTGCTGAGTAGGGTATACGGTACGGATAATCCTTAATTGGTGTCAGCTTAGTTTTGTTTATGAGTGATGCCGGTCTTTGGGAACCTTTCTAGCCAGGCAGGTTTTAAACCGGCTCATCCCCCCTTTAGAGATTAAAGAGGACAGGTCAGAGGGCTTAGTTCAGAAAATAGTTCACAGGATAAAAGGAGAGGCTCAATACAAAATGCCTACTGCCTACTGCCTGCTGCTTCTTTGTATACCAGCCCGGATCTTAGACACCTTGTGCAGACCTTCATTTTTTTTGTCTGGCCTTTTATCTTAGCCCTCACCGTTTGGAGGTTTGGATACCAACGCCTCTTAGTCTTATTGTGGGCATGACTCACATTATTGCCTGAAACCGGTCTTTTGCCGCATATTTCACATACCTTAGACATCCTATTATTCCTCTTTTTTATTTAGTGCTTACATATTACCTGGAAATAGCCGTGCAATCAACTATTACCCCACTTTGACTCATTTATATTAAGTTCAAATGTCAAAATCTTCACCCTGTTAGATAAAGAATTTAAGTTTTTGATTTTGGGCCCTAACACCTCTCTACTCCGGGAAAATTATCATTCCCACCTCTTTACTGTCTAACAGGGCAAGAATGCCAAATGAAATCAAAATGTCTAAATGCCAAACCTAATCCCATTTAACAGGTAATGCCCGTTGTCCATTGTCAGTAGTTAGTTGTATTTTTATTCTCAACCAGTTAGGTGCTATAAAACTGTTTTTCTCTATTTCAGTGAGTTAGCAGATTGTACAACTCTTTGCGACGGACCACTGACAACTATCAACAAACATCACCATTTAACAGATCGCCCCATTTTTGACAAATCAGTGATTAGGATATCCACCTCGTTTGTTATCAGGTCATAGGCGTTGCTTAAAGGGGGGCTGAAAATAGTTTCATATTGAGAGATTTTTGCGAGAGGAATCTCTTCACCTATCATCAGGATAACCCTCTCACCTATCCTGCTGACCTCCCTTGGACCAAGTATCTGGGCGCCAAGTAATGTCTGTTTATCCGGATCAGCAATCAGCTTAGCCCAGAAGTCCTCCCCGCCAAACATCTTCTTCCGGGTCATCCCCTTTCTAACTGCAGATAGTACTTCCAACCCCTCTTTTTTTGCTGTAGTTTCTGTTATCCCTACAGATACAACGGTAGTTTCAAAAATCTGTGTTCCGAATGTATTTAAAGAGCCCAAGAAGGGCACGATATTGCCGAAGTGGATGTTCCGCCCTATGAGTCTGCCGTTCCTATTGGAGTGTGTTGCCAGGGCGGTTATAATCTTTCTCCTATTTACCATATTCCATCCTTCAATGCAATCCCCTGCTGCGTATATAGATGGATCACTTGTTTGAAGGTACTGATTTACCTCAATTCCACCGGTTTTACCCATCTTCAATCCAGCCTTTTTCGCCAGCTCCCCATCCGGAATAATCCCTTTGGCAACAAGAACCCAGTCTGCTTCAATTGTTTCACCGTTTGAGAGAAAGAGCTTGATGCCGTTTTTCCCAGGCTCTGCCCTGACAACAGACGTAGAAAAGTGCAATGATACCCCTGCCTCTTTGATAATAGGATTCAGTTTTCCACCCATATCAGGATCAAGTTGCTGGGAGAGGAGGCTGTTGGAAGAGACTATTACAGAAACAGATGAATAACCTTTTTTTATTAGCGTTTCAGCCATTTCAAGCCCTATTACCCCTCCACCGAGAATAACGGCCCTTTTTCCTTCGGGCATAATCGATTGTATCTTATTGGCATATCTTAATTCTGTGGTAAGATAGTGTACCCTATCTCCTTCAAGTCCAGGGATGTCTGGCATCTTATTAATGGCTCCAGTATTGATCATCACTATGTCATATGGTATCTCTTCCCCATCCACCTCGATAACCTTCTTTTCTCTATCAATAGAGTCTACATTTTTTTGTATATGTAACCCTATTCTCTTTTTTTCAAACCATGGGGGGGTAGCATAAAACATATCCTCAAAGGATAATGTATCCCTCAGAACAAATGCCTGTTCACATGGTGTATATGCAGTCCTGTCCCTTCTTGTGTAAATATCAATCTGTGCTGGATTATCTAAGAGCCTGAGGGTATTTGCGCAGACAATACATGCACCACCTCCCCCAATCATGACAATCTTCACTTTGGCCTCCCTTTATAGCCTTTATTTCCTTCTTATTTGACAGGTAAGATATACCCTACGAATTCACTAACTTAAACTTTAGGCACTTTAGGCACTTTCCAGCTATTCCATGGCCAAGAAGTTGTTTGGATCAAGCCTTACTATGGCATCAGGTATGGCCTCACTGTCGTGGTCTTTTAAAAGCTTTAGGAATACCCCTGATTGAGTGGAATCTAACTGGATAATAAGGCTGAAGAGGTCATCCAGGTTGTGACATGGGAAAGGAATCCCCCTTTCATTTACCTCAGTAATATGCCTGTGTGAGAGGGCTGAAAACCATACCTCGAGGTCAAATTCTTTGGCTATCCCTTTAAATCCCTCAAATATATCCCTCCCGGCCTCTGCAAAATCAACACCATCGACAACGAGGGTATCTGGTATGAAATCGATCTCTTCTACCAGATTCTTAAGGTTCTTCCGAAGCCTCTCAAGGTCAAAGCTCTCTTTTAAGTAGGCAAGTATTATTCTGTTTTTATCTAAAGGAGTTCGAACCTCATACTCATTCTCCATATCCAGGACCTTAACAAGATCGTAGAAGATAACACTGTAATAGGAGGTAACCTTTTCCGGTGCATCCTTGAGGGAAACATGTACGAGTCTTCCCCCACGAAAGAGCTTATCAAATGCAATATGGATGAGGCATGATGTCTTACCGACACCTGCCCGGGCCATGAAAACCCCCAGATTACCCTTGCCCAATTCTCTATAGATAGACCCCTCCAGTATCTTTAAAGGGCTGACCTTCAAGAAATCTTTCATGCCTCTCTCCTTTTTGATCTCTCTTTATACCTTGACTTTAGCTCCTCTGCCAGTGATTCAGGGACCTTTGAATATCTGGAAAACTCCATGGTAAACTGTGCCTTTCCTTGACTCATTGATCTCAAGGTGGTGGCATATCCGAACATCTCTGCCAGAGGAACTTCGGCCTCAACGGTTGTAAAAACCCTGTCTTCCGCCGAGCTCATGATCAAGCCCCTGCGCTGATTGATAGAAGACATCACATTTCCCTGGAACTCAGAGGGACACTCTACCGATACCTTCATAATCGGCTCCAGTATCACGGGCCTGGCTCTTAGGTAGGCCTGTTTAAAGGCACCTATAGCAGCCTGCACAAATGCCCTCTCAGAGGAATCAACCGCATGATGTTGCCCGTCATTGACTGTAATCCTCATCCCAAGAAGCGGGAATCCTATCAGAGGGCCCTTTTTCAGGCAGGACTGGAAGCCCTTATCAACGGCAGGAATGAACTCCGATGGGATTACACCGCCTTTCACCCGGTTAATAAATTCATAAACACCCTCTTTTGATGGTTCCATGAATCCGGTCACTCGTCCGTACTGACCTGCCCCACCTGTCTGCTTCTTATGGATATAATCAAACTCCGCTCGCCGTGAGATAGCCTCGCGATAGGCCACCTGGGGAATCCCTGTATCCACATCCGCCCCGAATTCCCTTTTCATTCTTTCCACATATATCTCAAGATGCAATTCCCCCATCCCGGAGATGATGGTTTGGCTAGATTCCGCATCCACATGGGACTGAAATGTAGGATCTTCCCTGATAAATCGGTTAAGGGCCTTGGCCATATTAGTGTCGGATTCATTGTCCTTGGGTGAAATGGCCAGGGAAATTACAGGTTCCGGCACAAAGATGGAAGTTATGGTATAGTTCAGGCGGCCATCGGTAAATGTATCCCCTGAAAAGCAATTAACCCCGAAAAGGGCCACAATGTCGCCTGCAGCGGCCCTGGGGATATCCTCCATTTCATCGGCATGCATACGCAGGAACCTTCCCACCTTGATCTTTTTCCTGTCCCTCATATTTACCAGATTATCCCCTTTTGCAATGGAGCCCTGATAGATCCTGAGATAGCTGAGTTGCCCATATGGGGTTATCTCCAATTTGAAGGCCAGGGCCACCAAAGGGTCATCCGGATTCCAGGAAAGCCATACCTCTTTTTCCCCCTGATCCATATCCAGTGCACTATTTTTAACCTCTGCCGGCGAAGGGAGGTAATTGATAACGGCATCAAGTACACGCTGAACCCCGATGTTTTTATATGCTGATCCAATAAAGACAGGGGTTAGCTGTCTTGATATTGTCCCTTTTCTTACCGCCTTATGTATCGATTCCTCCCAGACACTGTCACCTAAAATAGCCTCCATTAATTCATCGGAAAACATGGAGGTGGCCTCCAGCAACTCCTCTCTTTTAGAAGCAGCCTCATCGAGGAGGGCAGATGGAATCTCTTCTTCTCTGAGGTCCTCTCCAAATGGCCCCTCAAAATAGATAGCCTTCATCGAAACCAGATCTATGACACCGGAAAAATCTCCTTCCAGTCCTATGGGTATCTGCATGAGCACAGCATTATGATTCAATCTCTGGCGAAGTTGATCTACAACCCGGTATGGATCAGCACCTGCCCGATCACACTTATTGATAAAAGCCACGCTCGGTACCTTATACCGGTTCATCTGCCGGTCAACGGTAATGGACTGGGATTGCACACCTCCCACCGCACATAAAACCAAAATGGCCCCATCCAGAACCTTAAGAGAGCGCTCAACCTCAATGGTGAAGTCTACATGCCCGGGTGTGTCTATGATATTAATCTTATGTCCCTTCCACTCACAGTAGGTAGCGGCAGAGGAAATCGTAATACCTCTCTCCTTTTCAAGCTCCATGGAATCCATCTTGGCACCAACCCCATCTTTTCCCTTTACCTCATGCACGGCAAATATCCTCTTTGTATAGTAGAGTATTCTCTCTGTCAGGGTTGTCTTGCCTGCATCAATGTGGGCACTGATACCTATGTTTCTTAAGTATTGAATATCATCAACCATCAACAGCTCCTCTTGAAAGCAACTCAGTCCTTTGGCTTGGGTTTAAGATCTCAACAGGACTCCCATTAGTGAAAGTCATTTTTATAACTAACAGCGGAATATGGCAAGGAAAAATTTTGGCCTTTGGGGTCAGCCCTTGACATAGGACATTTCGCTCGAAATCTCTTCAACCCTTCTCCTCAGCGCTTTGTCGGCCTTTAATTTCCCTGAAAATCTCTGTTGTGCCTTGCCCATAGCAGAATTAATTGGGGACCTTAGTACTGAAAACAATTTGACAAAAGCAATAGAATTTCCAAAGTTAACCCATGCCCAGACAGAATTTATTCAAAGGATTCTCTCCGAAGCAGGAGATAGACAAAAGGATAGCTTAAGATTATCGTTAAAGAGACGTGATCTTTCATCCATTTCGAGGGAAATAGGCGCTGGGGAGGGGATAGACAAGAAAGACAGGGCCGAAAAGAGATTACGTAATGAGCCAAGAGCTTGTAAGGGGGGCCATTGAAATTCGCTTCCACACTGACTGGCACATGTATGCCATCGGGGAAAAACTACGAGAAGAAGGTTTCCCGGTTCGGTGAAAAAAAAGATACCCATACCAAAAATCAAAATGATGGGCCTCGTATGGGTTGCGTGCGTAGCAACAACGGGATGACATTTAAAGAGCAATGATATCAATAGCTTTTAGAAATTCCGTTAGATTACCAGGTTAGGAACTTCCATCTCTCCTTTCTTAAAGGCTTTGATGAAGGCTTCGACGACTTGTGGGTCAAATTCCGTTCCCGAACCTTTAGCAATGATATTCTTTACTTCGAACGGTGATAATGCATTACGGTAAGGACGATCACTGACAAGAGCGTCGTATACATCCGCCACCGAAAGTACTCGGGCCTCCAGGGGGATATCTTCTCCA
>CAZMUW010000022.1:0-11414 GCA_964569645.1 uncultured Desulfobacteraceae bacterium
TTCCTTTAACTTTAGGCACTTTAGGCACTTTAAACTTTAGGCACTTAACTTGATGTTTCGGAGGGAGCGCTTATCTGCTGTAAGCTAGATTATTTTTCTTCCTCCATTTCTCATCCTTCATCCAGGCTGCTAACCATTTTGAAAAAGTCTCAATGGATACATATCTTTTAATATTATATGATTTGTACTTTTTATCTATACCTATTTCGTTTGAATCTATTATCTTGAGAAATTCCCATTTACCATCAATAAAGCCCTGTGCTTGGACGTGGTTTGTGTTAGGATTACAGGTTATTACATAAGCTATCCGGACAGGGATCTTCTTATCTCTTTGAAGTCCAACAGTCATAGCAGCATAAAGCGCTTTTGCAGCACACTTAGAGCGAAAAGTTGGAGTTGTGGCACATCCAACAAATAGGAAAGATAGCAAGATAGCTACTATTAAAATCTTTATTTTCTTCATAGTTACCCCTCCCTTGATCTCCTCGACCTTACGAAAAATTGTTCGCCTCTGGATCGGAAATTTTATACCGTCTCACAGGTATCTCTGAATGGAAACTAACTAAATTCACTAATGAACAGTGGAATACCCGAATCCTTTACCGCTACAGATAGATAGGCTCAATTTTTGAAGAGATTCAAGGAGGATTTTGGGGGGTACAAAATGGGTATAAAAGATACCCTCTCCAGGCTATCATTCACCCATCTCGGACTCTACATAAGCCCTTGAAGCCATCCTTCAAATGTGCTATAAATTACGTGCACCCAGGAAGGCCGGTATGAATAGAATCAGGATGCACGTATTATTCGAATAAATTGATCTTACAATCTTCAGGATACTTTTCCCTGACATTCCAGAGGGATTCGCTCATGAATGGCAAAACACACAAAGGAAAGGAAAGGAGGGTATATTACAGGATAGGACATCCTTATGCTGACATGCCAAAGCTAATGGTATGGGGAGATGAGTATCAGGTTATAGATGTTTCTGAGGAGGGAGTTAACTTCCGCTGTGATGAATACAGTGGAGTAAAGCCGGGGCAGACGATAAGTGCAACGATAACATTTCACGATGGTGAATCCTTTGACTTAGAAGGAAAGATTGCGAGAATTCAAGACAATGAGATTGCAATTACGCTTTCGAAAGGGATTCCCTATAAGAAGATAGTTCAAGAGCAGCGGTATCTTATTAGAAAATATACTCGGCCTCGTCAAGCATAATGCAAAATGAGGGGTCTCCAGGGTGTGTTGAGTGTCTCTTAATCGTCGTCTCTTGTTTCGTAAACCCTCTTTTCAATGAAAATCCTGACCAGCTCGTTGTCAAGCCTGCCATTCTTGGCCTCCTCCTTCAGTATAGCGAGGGCCTTTATTGGATCCATACTTTTTCTATATGGCCTATCCTTGGCTGTTAATGCCTCATAGATATCGGCTACACCAATTATTCTTGTCTGAAGGGGAATGTTGTCGGCTTTAACATGTTTTGGATAACCGGAGCCATTAAGCATTTCATGATGTCCGGCAGCAAAAATGGGTAGCATTTTTAGGTGTCTGGTAAATGGTATCTTATTAAGTATATTTTCGGTGTGAATCACATGTGATCGGATCTCCTCCATCTCATCTTTTGTAAGGTTACCTTTAATTACAGAAAGATTTTCAAATTCAAGATCCGTTAGATAGGTTCCTTTTTGCCCTTCAAAATCCAAATACTTCTTCTTGTGAATTTCCTCTAAATGCTTAAGCTCAGTTTCGGATAGAAAAAGGCCTGTATTAACCTTCTTGATAAAGGCTAAGTCCTCATCAATTTGGTTTATCCGATTCTTTAGTTCCCTGTCTAATTCTCTAATCTTGATTGATTCCTCTCCTTTCCTATTGAATAAGGCCAGTTTTTTTTCCTTGGTTTCAATGATCGCTGAAGCTTTGATATTTTTAAAGCGATTGCTCAGGGACTCCATCTCGGTATCTGACATATGACTCCTTTTATCAAGTACCCCTCCCCTGACACCAATTTTACCTATATCGTGAAGCCAGGAGGCATAATTTAGCTCTTCAAGTTGATCAGGGGTAAAAGAGATATTGGCGTAAGTACCATCATGTGTATCGTTAATGGCCCTGGCCAAGGCCATAGTATGCTTTGCTACCATCCTGGAATGTCCGGCTGTAAAGGGGCTCCTGGCATCTATGGCCGAAACTGAATACTGAATAAGGGCCTCAAAAACAGCCTTTATCTCCTTTATAAGCTGTGCATTCTTTATGGCCACAGTTGCCTGTGAAGCCAAAGATGAAACAAGGGGCTCTATATTGGTGTCAAAAGAAACAACTTTTCCCTGGCTATCGGTTGAGTTTATAAGCTGAAGAACGCCAATTATTTTACCCTCTGTGTCTTTCATTGGCACTGAAAGCATTGATTTGGTTCTGTATTTGTTTCTTATATCAAAGTCTCGATTAAACTCAAAATCAACCTCGGGAGGTAGATCATAAACATCCGGGATATTGAGGATTTCACTAGTGATGGCTCCGTATCCGGCGATACTATTTTTGGTGAGAGAAATGGAGTATGGTTTAAATGTTTCCGGTTTCAGATCGGCTCTTTTTTTCAGGGTATCGTTCTGGGCAACCTCAAAAAGTAGACAGTCTTTATCCTGATCTACCAGGTATAGGCTGCCGGCATCGGCATTGGTCAAATTGCGGGCCTCCCTTACAATCAACTCCAGCAAACGGCTCAGATTTGTTTCACTCGATAAGGCGATCCCGATCTTATTCAAGGCCTCAAGTCTTTCGCTGGTATCCTGGTGCATGGCAACTTCTTATTTTAGCAAAGGGCTGTCAATTTTTTTCATTTAAAGATACGTAACTTTAGATAAGTTTTCAAGATTAATCACTTCTTTTCCCTTGACATATTAAGGGGCATTGGATAGTGGGATATACATGCTTGATGATCTTGAAAGAAGAATTATTCACTACCTCCAGGGCGATCTTCCTTTAACAGCCAGGCCTTTTGATGTCTTAGCAGGCAAAGTTGGAATAAGTGAAGAAGAACTACTTGAGAGGATCAAGTTGCAAAAAGAGCAAGGTATACTCAGACGCTTCGGGGCGAACCTTGTTCATCAATTAGCCGGCCTTAAAGCAAATGCCATGGTTGCCTGGTATGTACCTGAAGATAAAATAGACGAAACAGGTCCTTTAATGGCAACCTTTAAAGAGGTCAGCCATTGCTACCAGCGAATAATTCAAGGGAAATGGAAATATAATCTCTTTACCATGGTCCATGGTAAAAGCAAAAGTGATTGTCAGGGCACTGCCAGAAGGATTGCAGAGAAAACAGGAATAAAAGATTATGTTCTCCTTTTAACCCTTAAGGAATATAAAAAGACTAGTCCTGAATATTTTTGAAGCAAAATGTTATGGAAAACAGATCCAAAGAGCTTTTTCTTAAGGCACGAGAGATTATCCCTGGCGGTGTGAATAGCCCAGTGAGGGCTGGCCGGGCTGTGGGCGTCGATCCCCTTTTTATCCAGAGGGCAGATGGCTGTTATTTATGGGATGCTGAAGGAGAAAGATATACTGATTATGTCTGCTCCTGGGGACCGATGATATTGGGACATAGGCATCCGGATGTAATCCAGGCAATAAATGATGCATTAGAGAATGGAACCAGCTATGGCGCCCCCACTGAGCTGGAAGTTAATCTGGCTAAAATGATTGTAGAAACTGTACCTTCAATCGAGATGGTCAGGATGGTCAACTCTGGTACAGAGGCTGCCATGAGTGCTATTCGTCTGGCAAGGGGATTTACTGGCAGGAATATGATTATCAAGTTTGATGGTTGCTATCACGGCCATACCGATAGTTGCCTGGTCGCTGCTGGTTCAGGGTTGGCTACCTTTGGCATTCCTGACAGCCTTGGAGTCCCGGCTGACTTGGCAAGACTGACTATTTCACTCCCATTTAATAATTTGGAGGCTGCAAAGGTAGCGGTTGAAAAATTTGGCAACCAGATAGCTGCTATTATTATAGAGCCTATTGCCGGGAACATGGGCGTTGTATTGCCGGAGGAAGGATTTTTGGAGGGCTTAAGAAGGATCACAAGAGAAAATGGTATCCTACTTATTTTGGACGAAGTCATAACGGGATTCAGGGTAAGCCCTGGAGGGGCCCAAGAGCTCTATAATATTATGCCCGATCTCACTTGTTTAGGTAAGATAATTGGTGGTGGCCTTCCAGTAGGGGCCTATGGAGGGAGGAGGGATATTATGTCCCAGATCGCCCCTGAGGGCAATATCTATCAGGCGGGTACTCTATCAGGTAATCCATTGGCCATGGCTGCAGGGATGGCAACACTAATGATCTTAAAGAATAAAGAGGTTTATACAAAGTTAGAGGAAAGATCGAGATTTCTTTTCTCTGGTTTAGATGATGCGGCTAAAAAGGCAGGAGTAAATATAGTTATCAATAGGGCAGGATCAATGGGTTCTATCTTTTTTGGTAAAAACCCAGTCGTTGATTTTAACTCGGTGAAGGGGACTGAGACATCAAAATATACAACCTTTTATAGAGAGATGTTGGCCCAGAGAATCTATTTAGCCCCATCACCTTTCGAGTCCCTGTTTGTTTCCCTGGCCCATAATGAGGAAATAATGAAAAAAACGATTGACTCTGCCTTTAATAGCTTTAAGAAGCTTTAAGAACTCGCCTGACTAGCCTCTTTTAAGTTCAGATATTCCTCCTTCCAGACCCGTTCAGCCAGAAGGGCATATGCATTCCTTATTGTCTTGTTTACAAAAATGTTTTATCCTGCTTAATCTTTGAGAAATACGTTTTTTCAACTCTTGGAATAATTCCTTTATGCTCATAGTATAGGAAATCCCATTTTTAAACCAATAAAAACCGGCCCAAAGCATGTGATGGTCATTTTTGTTCCTTTAACTTTAGGCACTTTAAACTTTAGGCACTTAACTTGAGCAGATATATCTTTGCAAAATTGCAATGTATTGTGTAAAATTATTACGCAGTAAGGTTAATTGCTACTTGAACCTTTGTTTATAAAGGTTTAATCAGAAGAAAAGATGGGCGAAAGAGGGCGATTTTTCTATGTTGGGTAAACTTTTCAAAAACATTATTAGAAGCAAAAACGAAAGAGAGCTTAAAAAACTTGCTCCAATAGTAACAAAAATCAATGAGCTTGAACCCCAATGTAAAGGCCTTAGTGATACCCAACTGAGGGGCAAGACAGGGGAACTTAAGGAGAGGATAGCAAAGGGTGAGACCCTGAATGATATCTTACCTGAGGCCTATGCCGCTGTGAGAGAGGCCTCGGTGAGGGTCTTAGGCATGAGACATTTTGATGTACAACTCTCAGGAGGCATTGCCCTTCATCAGGGGAAAATAGCAGAAATGAAAACAGGGGAAGGTAAAACCCTGGCCGCTACCCTCCCTCTATATTTAAATGCACTTTTAGAACGTGGTTGCCACTTGGTTACTGTTAACGATTATCTTGCCAAAAGAGACGCCGAATGGATGGGTGGAATATATAGGCTTTTAGGCATGTCTGTCGGTGTCATCTTGCATGATGTGGATGATCAGCAAAGAAAGATTGCTTATAACTCTGATATAACATATGGCACTAACAATGAATTTGGCTTTGATTACCTAAGGGATAATATGAAGCTCTCATTTGAGGACTGTGTGCAGAGGGACCTCCATTTTAGCATTGTAGATGAGGTGGATAGCATTCTCATTGATGAATCCAGGACTCCTCTGATAATCTCAGGTCCCATCGAGCACAGTGAAGACATCTTTTATGCCGCGCTAAAGCCTTTGATCATCAAGTTTAAGGAGCACCAAGATAAGGTTATTGGGTCTATACTTTATAAGTCAGAGGCACAGATGAGGGAAGGCAAAGACGATGATAAGACAATCGAATTGCTACTACAGGTTAAGAGAGGTGACCCAAAGAATTCACGGTTTCTGGATATTATGGCAAAGGAGCCAGGATTAAAAAAGATGATCGACAGGATGGAATCCTTTCTTGCATCCCAAAAGACCCTCCATGTCTTAGATGAAGAACTCTACTGCATCATCGAGGAGCAAGATCGCAGTGTACACTGGACAGATAAAGGGCTAAAACTATTGTCCGGAAATCAACAAGATGCCTTTGTTGTCCCTGACCTGATTCAAGGGTCAGAAGAAATCGATAATGATCCTCATTTGAACTTTAGAGAAAAGAAAAAGATGAAGCGAGAATTAGAGGCAAGATACTCAGAGACATCGGAAAGAATGCATGCTGCCCAACAGCTCATTAAGTCCTACTGGCTCTTTAATAAGGATGTGGATTACGTTGTCAAGGATGGACAGGTAATAATTGTGGATGAATTTACCGGTAGGCTTATGCCGGGCAGGAGATGGAGCGATGGGTTACATCAGGCCATTGAGGCAAAAGAAGGTGTTAATGTTGCAGAAGAGAATCAAACCCTGGCCACCATAACCTTTCAAAATTACTTCAGGATGTATGAAAAGCTGGCTGGAATGACCGGAACAGCCGATACAGAGGCCCCGGAGTTTAAAAAGATCTATGATCTTGATGTACTGGTAATACCAACCCATAAAAAGATGATCAGGGAAGATTATTCGGACGTTATCTACAAAACCGAAAGGGAGAAATTCAAGGCCGTTGTCGAAGAAATCAAGAAATTGCATAAAGATGGTCAACCTGTACTGGTTGGTACAATATCAATCGAAAAATCAGAGAGGTTGAGCAAGATGCTTAAAAAAGAGGGCATCAAACACCAGGTCTTGAATGCCAAAAACCATGAAAGAGAGGCCGAGATTATTGCCAGGGCCGGACAAAATGGAACTGTTACCATATCCACAAATATGGCTGGCAGGGGAACCGATATAGTATTAGGTGATGGGGTGCCAGAACTGGGTGGCCTGCATGTCCTTGGCACAGAGAGGCATGAAAGCAGAAGGGTTGATAATCAACTGAGGGGACGTTCAGGACGTCAGGGAGATATGGGTTCTTCACGGTTTTATCTCTCCTTGGAAGATGACCTCATGAGGATCTTCGGCTCAGAAAGAATTGCCTCGGTTATGGACAGGCTTGGCATGGAAGAGGATCAACCAATAGAACACCAAATCATTTCAAGGGCAATCGAAGGAGCCCAGAAAAGGGTTGAGGGTATCAACTTTAATATCCGAAAAAATCTTCTTGAATATGACGATGTGATGAATCAACAACGAAAGGTAATATACAGCCAAAGGAGGGAAACACTAAAGGGTGACCACCTTAAGGAAACCATTATGGATATGATTGATGAGTTTGCAGAAACCGCAGTCTTAAATACCATTGATCCAAAAATCTTTCCAGAGGAATGGAACTTGGGCCCGCTTTCAGAGTATATATATAATGTATTTGGGTTCTTGCCTCAATTTTCCAAAGAAGAGATAAAGGATCTAACTCAGGATAATTTGATAGATAGATTAAAACAGATGTCCCTGGATCTATATGAGAAAAAAGAGAAAGAGATGGATCCTCAATCCTTTCATTTTCTGCAAAAAATAGCCATGTTACAGGCAATCGATGGGCTCTGGATGGATCATCTCCTGGCTATGGATCAACTAAAAGAAGGTATAGGCTTAAGGGGATACGGCCAGATGGATCCCCTTAAGGAGTATCAGAAAGAGGGATACAGTATGTTCACCACGATGGTAGAAGGAATTAAAGAAAATACCCTCAAAACACTTTTTAGGATAAGAATAGCCCCCCAGGAACGGCCTTCTATTGTAGCTCCAAAAAAGGAAATTGCTCTGAGTCATGGTGGCAACGGAGACAGGTCCCCGGTCAAACGGAAAGCAGCCAAGATAGGAAGAAATCATCCCTGTCCATGCGGTAGCGGGAAAAAATACAAGCACTGCTGCGGTAGATGAAAGAATGAAAAATGAAAATATTCAAATGCAAATTACAAAATTATTTAAGCAGCAAAATCTAAAAATATTTCTGAAAAGTCATATATTTTGCATTTTTCCCTGGCCCAGACCCCTGGCCCAGACCTAGCATGTCAAGATGCGGTGATGGAAAGTGAGGAATTCATAAGCAGTGAAAACAGTTGCATATCCACATCCCGTCGCACCAGGGCAGGCTGGCTTACATGGACGCAATCAATTGCACGACATTTTTAAAATATTACTGCGATATAAGCTCAATCCGAGCAAGTCGCGCCAGGGCGGGCAATTTTCACTTTTAATTTTACATTGAGCAATGGCGTATAACTATTCGGTTCCGGGATTTCTTGCCTCTGCCGTTTCTGCTGGCCTAAAGAAAAGCGATACGTTGGATCTTTCACTGATCTTTTCCCAAAAGGAAGCAGTGGCATTAGGGGTATTCACAACTAATAATGTTAAGGCCGCGCCGGTTTTATTGACTCAGGAAAGGATAAAAAAGGGCTTTATAAGAGCGATTATTACCAATACCGGTTATGCCAATGCCTGTACTGGCATTCGGGGATTAAACGATGCCATTCAAACAGCAGATATAGTTGCCAGGGGATTAGGGATCGATCCGGAGGAAACAGTTGTTGCCTCAACAGGGGTTATCGGGGCCTACCTACCATTCAATCTGATAAAAAAGGCCATTCCAGAACTAATAAAAAATGTGTCCCCTGACGGATTTAAATCAGTTGCCGAGGCCTTGATGACAACAGACTCATTTCCCAAAATGAGTTACTTTGAGGGGAATGCTGGCGGACATCCCTTTCACCTATTGGGGTTAGCTAAAGGAGCTGGTATGATCATGCCAAAAATGGCGACAATGCTCTCCTTTCTGCTTACAGACATAAATATTGATTCCCAAACCTTATGGCCTATTTTTCGCTCAGCTGCGGAGTACACATTCAATCGGATTACCGTGGACGGAGAGACCAGCACCAATGATATGGTTCTGATTATGGCTAACGGGGCTGCAGGAAACAGAAGGTTAGATAGGCCGGAGATAAAGGAATTTGAAAGGGGCTTAACAGATGTTATGGGGGAGTTAGCTTACATGATTGCCAAGGACGGCGAGGGTGCTACCAAGGTAGTTATAATTGAGGTGAATGGTGCAGCAAAAAAAGATGATGCAAATACAGCCGCCAGAGCAGTTGGCAACTCTAATCTTGTTAAAACAGCCATCTTTGGCCAGGATCCCAACTGGGGAAGGATTATGGCTGCCCTTGGTAGGTCAGGAATTAAGATGGAGGAAAACAAGGTTCAGATCTGGATAGATGGAATCAAGATAGTAGATGGCGGCCTTATGACCAGTGAAAAAGAAGAAAGAGAGGCAGCTGAAAAAATGAAAAAGGAACAATTAACAATTACTATTCACCTAAATCAGGGAAGATGGAAAGACAGGATAATAACCTGTGATCTGACATATGATTATATAAGGATTAATGCCGACTATAGGAGCTGAAGTGACTAAAGTTATAAGTGAGCACAGCATACCTAAAAACCTCATTAAACCACTACCTGCTAAAGCAGGTAGATTTTTGATACGCCCGCCCTGGTGCGACATGCATGGAATAAGTCGCTATTGCTATAATGTTTTGGAAGTGCTGAGTGTTGAACTCCGGCCTTACAACCCAGGTCTGGGCCAGGGACTGAAAGTCATTTATTTTAAACCGCAGAACCGCAGAACAAGGAACCGCAGAATATCGAAGTGAAGAATATTGTCTTATTCCTTAAAAAACTTCTGCTGTTCGAAATTCCTTATTCGATATTCAAAATGCGAAACATGCTAAAGCTATTCGCCTGAAAGGCGAAGGTTTTAAACCTGGTGAATGGAAAAATAAACCTAAGGGCCTTTGTTTTTACTAAGAGCTAAAAGCTTAGAAGAAACCCTATGATAGATAACCCACAAACAACCCTGGTTACGGGAGTAGCTGGCTTTATTGGCTTTTATATAGCCAGATCATTGCTTGAAAAGGGTGATATGGTAGTCGGCATAGATAACCTCAATACCTACTATGATATCTCTTTAAAGAAGGCCAGGCTGGAACAGATAATCTCTCATCATAATTTCATTTTTTATCATGAAGATATCAACAATCTTGATGCCCTAAAAAGGATATTCTCTCAACACCAAATAGATAGGATCTGTAACCTGGCGGCCCAGGCTGGAGTAAGATACTCAATCCAAAATCCCTTTACCTATCAGGAGAGCAATGTAGGCGGCTTTCTTAATCTATTGGAAATGGCAAGGCAATTCCCTGTAAATAACCTCGTTTTTGCCTCCTCATCATCTGTTTATGGTAACAATAAAAAGCTGCCTTTTTCCGTTGAAGACAGTGTTGACACCCCAATCTCCCTTTATGGAGCAACGAAAAAAGCCGACGAGTTGATGGCATACGCATACAGCCATCTTTTTGAAATCCCTTTAACCGGGCTCCGTTATTTCACCGTTTATGGGCCATGGGGAAGACCGGATATGGCCCTTTTTCTTTTTACCAGTTCTATACTGGATGGGAGACCGATAGATATCTATAACTTTGGAAAAATGAAAAGGGATTTTACATACATAGATGATATTGTAGATGGAACCATCTCTGCCCTAAATAGCCCCTTTAGCTACGAGATATTTAATCTTGGTAATTCAAAGACCGTGGAACTGATGGAACTTATAAAGATAACTGAGGAGGAATTGGGGATAGAGGCAAAGAAAAACTTCCTTCCTCTTCAGCCCGGTGATGTCCCCGAGACATATGCCAATATAGAAAAGACAAAAAAGATGTTGGGCTTTAATCCCAAAACCTCAATCAGGACAGGCATTAGAAAATTCCTTAATTGGTATAGGGATTATTATAAGATAAACTGACGTACTCCAAGGCAACAGCGGGCAAGCTACGCAAGGCAGGCGGATCACTCGTCTGCCAGAACAGTGCCGGTCCACCCCACTGTGCAGTCAACATCGGAATCTGCCGCGTTGGCATCGTAGAAGGTGATAGGGGAAGGGTTTTCATCTCTATCACAATCTCTCTCTATCATATATAGAAATGGTCTCTCCACTGTTGATGGTGAAGGATTCGTCTCTACGGATTCGAGTGCAGTCTGTGTGTATCCACCCCCTCGGACCCATTCATCATTACCCCTTCGATTCCACACGGTATAAGAGCTACAATCTGGCGACCCTGCGCCTGCAGGAGTCAATACAACTACAGAGCTGGTGGCATCGCTCAGTTGAAAGGTGATGGTGAACTGCACCCCGGTTACGTCCACAGGGCTCTCTCCGAATGTATTTGAATCTCTGAAGTTCAGTATCTCCACTTTGATGGTTTCCCCGGCGTCTTGCTTTGATATGTCGATATCGCTTACCCTGGTGGAAGGAGAGCTCACGTGCACCACAACGGGGTGAAACAGGACACCGCTTCCAGTCACAGTCTCGGGAG
>CAZMUW010000023.1:0-11379 GCA_964569645.1 uncultured Desulfobacteraceae bacterium
CTTTTCTTTTGTTAACCTTCACTAACCTTGAACCTCTGAACCCTTTAAATGAACCTGCTGCGTCCTGAATTTGTCCCTTCAAGCCTAAGTCGCGAGCAAACTTGGCCTTCTTTGTCAGACCATAGACCTTGTGAGTTAACTCCCGGGCCAACTGCCATGCCTCAATATCCTCAAATCGTTCTATTCTCACGCGGTCTCCCTTCAGAGCTCACGAATCAACAGTTCAGATTTGAGGTGAACCCAGAACCTCTGAACCCTGAACCCGTGAACGGTTAAAATTTCAATATACCTTGTAAATCCTCATCCTTAAAAAAATCAAGGGCAGGTATTTTCCGCAGTTTTTGAATGATCTCTTTATTTTCCTTCAAATAACCTGAGCCAATCATTTTTCACCCCCTAAGCTTTCGTTTGAATATCCACTGTTGTAAAGAACATGGTGCTTATTAGAAAATGTTAATAAATTATTGCTTAAATGGCAAGTATTGAAATAAGGGCGTGCTTGAACATGGGGTTCTGTGTAACAACCATGCCTCCTGCTCGAAGGATACCAAAACGTCTCGGAAATTGTATAACTCATTGAAATAAAATGTCTTTTAAGGTTTGGATCTAATGCTCTCTCTATTCTTTCCTTATACTCTAAAGTAGTACCCATTTCTCCACAGCTCAAGCGGAATTAGTTACAGGGTTTATGTTTAGCAAAGAGATGGGAGGACATCTTTTCCTTCTTGCTTGACACACAAGGCTCCCTCACCTATACTCCCTTGACCAAAAAGGAAATTCTTATAAATTGAAGTTGGCGGTGGGTTTGCTGCTAGCCATGAGTCAAAAGCTATGAACTTTCTCCAGATACCTCCGGCCCTCCAAACAGGGAAAGAACTATACGGAGTTGCGTCTATATTTTTTATATGCCTTCTGCTTATCCTTTTTCACGGATGTGCCAGCACGCCCAAAGCCCCTCCACAGATCGACAATACCTGTGAGATCTTCAGGGAAAATAGAAAATGGTATAGGAGTGCACGTAAGTCCTACAAGAGGTGGGGCGTCCCTATACCCGTTATGATGGCCATTATCCATCAGGAATCAAAATTCAGAGCTGATGCCAAACCACCCCGAGGTACCTGTTTATGGATTTTCCCTGGTCTTCGACCTTCTTCCGCTTATGGATATGCACAAGCAGGTAATGAAACATGGGAGCAATACCGTGAAAGCACAAGAAATACAGGGGCTGACAGGGATGATTTTGATGATGCAATTGATTTTGTTGGATGGTACTGCCATTTGAGTCACATCAAGTGCATGATTTCCAAAAATGATGCATACCATCTTTATTTAGCCTATCATGAGGGTCATGGAGGGTTTAATCGAAAAACGTATCGAAAAAAGGCATGGTTAATACGGGTAGCCCGTAAGGTTGAGAGTAGGGCACAGAAATATAAAGGCCAATTGGCCTACTGCGAAAGAGAATTTTATAGAAGACCCTGTTGTTTTCTCTGGCCCTTTTAGAGGCCAGAGTATGAAATACACCAACCGATCCCCAAATTCCTTGACAAATCAAAAGGATAAGATTACTCTGGGGCATTTGAGTGGATAAATGCAAATTGCAAAATTTCATTTAGAAGTAAGCTCTTCATAGGAATGGACTTAGATTTGCATTTTGATATTTTCATTTTTCATTATAAAAACCATGCCCAAGCCTGGTAAAAAACCCATAGA
Source organism: uncultured Desulfobacteraceae bacterium (assembly GCA_964569645.1). GTDB lineage: Bacteria > Desulfobacterota > DSM-4660 > Desulfatiglandales > B25-G16 > JABXJZ01. Next base: position 1,714 of record CAZMUW010000023.1, read on the forward strand.
CAGGATTCAAGGATTAAGGGAACAGATAAATTACCACAACCACCTATATTACGTCTTAGATAATCCGGAGATCTCTGACGCTGAATACGACCAGCTCTTTGATGAGCTTTTGGGATTGGAGAAGAAATACCCGGAGCTTATCACCTCTGACTCTCCTACCCAAAGGGTGGGCGCCACCCCTTTAGAAGAATTCAAAACGGTCAGACACAGGCTCCCCATGTTAAGCTTGAACAAGGCCACCTCCGAGGCTGAGTTCCTGGACTTCCACCGCAGGGTTTTAGAGCTCTCAAAGGCCAGCGAGAAGAGGATCAGATATACCGTGGAGCCGAAATTTGATGGACTGGCAGTGGAGCTGGTGTTTAATAAAGGGATCTTTAGTTTGGGTTCCACCAGGGGTGATGGGGTGATGGGAGAAGATGTCACCTTGAATTTAAGAACCATAAAGTCTATTCCCTTGAGACTTATAGGAAGTCCAAACCCTGATTTAATCGAGGTCCGGGGCGAGGTAATTATGAACAAAGAGGACTTCGGGAGGATGAACAAAGAGAGGGTAAAAATCGGGGAGCCTTTATTTGCCAATCCCCGCAACGCCGCCGCTGGATCGGTTAGACAGCTTGATCCTAAAGTAACCACCACCAGACCACTAAATATGTTCGCCTATGCGGCAGGAAGAGTTGAGGGAAAAAAATTAACCAACCATTGGGATAGTATCCTTTATCTGAGACAGCTCGGTTTTAAGATCAGCCAATATGTTGAATTATGTAAAAGTGTTGAGCAGGTCGAGGAATATTATCAAAAGATGCTGGATCTAAGAAACGATTTGCCCTATGAGATAGATGGAATCGTGATAAAGGTTAATGAATTCACCCTGCAGGAAAAATTGGGCGTGCTTTCCCGCAGCCCTCGCTGGGCAGTTGCCTGGAAATTCCCGGCTCAACAGGAACACACCAAAATAAGGGATATAATCATCAGCGTGGGAAGAACAGGGGCTATAACTCCTGTGGCCAGGTTGGAACCGGTTAGGGTTGGAGGGGTGGAAGTAAGCCGGGCCACTTTGCACAATGAGGATGAGATAAAGAAAAAGGATGTGAGGATTGGTGACACTGTCGTAATTCAAAGGGCCGGGGATGTGATTCCGGAAGTGGTGAAGGTGGTAGAGTCGAAAAGAACAGGTAAAGAAAAGATGTTCACCATGCCGGACAGATGTCCGGTCTGCGGATCCAGGGTAGAAAGACCCGAGGGAGAAGCCGTTCATCGCTGCACCGGAATCGCCTGTCCTGCTCAGATCAAAGAAAATCTGGCTCATTTTGTCTCCAGGGGAGCTATGGACATGGAAGGATTAGGATATAAGTTTTTAGATCAGATGGTGGACAAAAAGATCATCCAGGACCAGGCCGACCTGTATTTTCTGAAAAAAGAAGATTTAATGAAGATGGATAGGATGGGCGATAAGCTGGCTGAAAACATGCTTGACGCCATCCAGGAAAGCAGAAACCCAAGTTTAACCAATTTGATATATGCCCTGGGCATAAGAAATGTGGGCTACCATCTGGCCGGGGTATTGGCAAAGAATTTTAAGTCCATTGACAATTTAGCCAAACAAACCATCGAAGATCTAACCCAGGTTCATGAGATCGGACCTATAGTGGCACAAAGCATATATAACTTCTTCCATAATCCTAAAAATCTCAAGGTCCTTGAGAAGCTAAAAGATGGAGGGGTGAAATTCCCGGCTGAGAAAGTTAAAGTAAAAGAGACTCCCCTCTCAGGCAAAACCTTTGTTTTGACTGGAGGCCTGGATTCTTTCACAAGGGATGAGGCTCGAAAAATAATAGAAGATATGGGAGGAAGAGTGTCCTCCTCTGTAAGTAAAAAAACTGATTTCGTAATCGCGGGCAAGGACCCTGGTTCAAAATATGATGATACAGTGAGATTAGGGATAAAAGCCTTAAACGAAGACGACTTCAAAAAGATGATAGGAACCTAAGCAGCATTCAGTAGGCAGACTACAATAGAAACCTGTAAACCTTTAAACGCCTTTATGACCAATCAAGAGATAGCCCGGATACTGGTTCACATCTCCAAGATTTTAGATATCCAGGGAGAAAATCCTTTCAAGATCAGGGCACATATCAAGGCGTCTCAAACTATAGAGAATCTGACTTATCAACTTTCTTCTCTGGAGGATAAAGACAAAATAGTAGGACTTCCCGGGATAGGTGAGGGAATCGCTAAAAAGATTAAGGAGCTTCTGGAAACCGGAAAACTCGAATACTACGAGGACTTGAAAAAATCCGAATATGCTCCTCTGACCGAATTTTTGAAAATTCCCGGCATGGGTCCCAAGCATGCCAAGCTGGTATATGAGGAGCTGGGCATCAGGACCGACGAGGGGTTAAAGAAGGCGGCAGAGCAGGGAAAGCTAAGGGTGCTTCACGGTCTGGGTGAGAAGGTGGAGCAAAATATCCTCCAGGGAATCCGGCAGGTGCAAAAATACAAAGAAAGACTTCCTTTAGCCTTTATTTATCCCAGAGCACAGATCATTTTGGAGGAGATAAAAAAGATCAAGGAAATAAAACAGATCATCCTGGCTGGCTCTTTAAGAAGGATGAGGGAAACCGTTGCGGATGTGGACATTTTAGCCTCCTCGGATCATGCCGAAGAGGTGATGGAGGCCTTTGTCAATTTACCCCAAACCGACAAAGTGGCAGCCAGGGGAAATACCAAATCCAGCATCGTGACAAGAGATGGATTTCAGGTTGATCTCAGAGTGGTGCGGCCCGAAAGCTTTGGAGCCGCCTCTCATTATTTCACCGGATCCAAGGCCCACAATATAAGAATCAGGTCACTGGGAGTGGATAAGGGATTAAAAATAAACGAATATGGGGTCTTCAAAAAAGAAAAAAGAATTGCAGGAAAAACCGAAGAAGAGATCTTCAAATCCGTTAACCTTCCTTACATTCCCCCAGAGCTAAGGGAAGATCAGGGCGAGATTGAAGCCGCTCAGAATGGAAAGCTACCTTCTTTGATCGAGCTAAAAGACATCACGGGTGATCTTCATGTTCACACCAATTGGACTGACGGAAATAACACCATAGAAGAGATGGCACAAGCGGCCCAAAAAATGGACTACCGGTATATCGCTATCTGTGATCATTCTCCCGCCGTGGGTATCACCAATGGGCTCACCCAGGAGAGGATTCTAAAACAGATTAAGGAGATTGAAAGGCTGAATAGGGAGTTAAAGGATTTCAGGATATTGTGTGGGATCGAGGTGGACATCAGATCAAACAGTCAATTGGATTTGGCCGATGAGATCTTAAAAGAATTGGATCTTGTGGTGGCTGCAGTTCATACCAGGTTCAGTCAGCCTAAAGATGAGATGACCAAGAGGATCATAAAGGCAATAGAGAATCCAAATGTGGATATAATCGCCCATCCCACCGGTAGGCTCATCGGAAAAAGGGAACCTTATCAGGTGGACATGGATAAGATCATGGATGCCTGTAAAGCCAATGCAAAGGTCCTGGAGCTTAATGCTTATCCCGAGAGATTGGATCTATCAGACATCAACTGTCGAAAAGCCGGGGAAAAAGGTGTCAAGCTTGCCATCTCCACTGATGCGCACACGGATATTCACCTGGGATGGATGAAATTTGGTGTGGCCACTGCGAGGAGAGGATGGATAGAACCGCACGATGTGGTCAATACCTTGACTCTTAAAAGACTCTTAAAATTCTTAGGAAGGGCCCGGTCAGAGCCCGGTCTGTCTATGGCTCGGATGGTCTGGGGGAATTGAATCGCTTCAAGAACCCGAATGGAAGCCCCAGATACCCTGATCCGGATCTGTCCCAGTATGTTCCGGATGCCAAGGTATGTCAAAAGAAAAGGTGTCACAAGAGCAGACCGTACCTCACAGAATGCAATGGGACTTTTCGGGCCTTTTGATGCTTTTAAATTGGCCATGTAACTTATCGAGTAATCGTTCACCCTGCCCTCCCCTCCCCTTCGAGGGCTGAGCCGTGCACACACTTGACACAGGGGGAATGTAAGTATTGGGTTTTAATGAAACTTTTTTAAACCGCAGAATATTGAACAAGGAATATCGAATGTCGAAGTGAACACTTCATAATTCTGCGGTTCCTTGTTCGACATTCGATATTCAATGTTTTTAGATAGTTAGAACCACATCAAAAATTACCTTCTGTGAGGTTTTGTAGTAGGTAGGCCTAAGGGTTTTCCCAGGATCACATATTTTTGATCTTTTCGAATTCCCCTTCCCATGCCGCCTCCAGAATGGGCCTCATAAATTCCTCCACCAAATCGGCGTGTAACGGAACGGGCATATTTCTGAGCTTCATATCCAACTGGGGGTCTTTGGCGGCCTTGAGGCAACGCTCAATATGTTCCTCCCTCACACCCGGCACATCACGTAGGCAGGTGGGAAAATTCAGGAATTTACTGAATTCCACCATCCCCTTGGCGACCGCCAGGCCCAGTTCCCGGCCTGAAAGGCTATCCAGGTCTTTCTCGATGTATCCGTACCTCTTGTATATGGCCCCTATTACTCTCAGTTTATATTCGATGGCAGGAGCGAAGAACACTGTGTAGTAGGGATTCATCAAGGCACAGGCACGCCCATGGCTGAGAACATCCACGAGAGAGAAGCTGGTCAGGTGGGCTCCTGAGGTGCCCCCGATCATAATGGCGTATCCACCCAAATCGGTACCCAGGCCAAGCAGCGTTCGGGCCTCAACGTCCTCTGGGTTTTTCTTTACGGCCGTCAACCCTTGAATAATCAGCTCCAGGCCAACCTCAGCCACCTCCCGAGACCTTGTTTCCGAATCGCCGGCCGAGCCAAAATAGACCTCCAGGCAATGGGCGATCCCATCCAGCCCACCATCCAGAGTAAGGCTCATAGGTTGCGTAGTTGTAACGTCATAATCGAAGATACAGCGAGGAGGGACTATGGCATCATCCACGATGAGCTTCTTCTGGCCAATAACCGGATCACTTATGTTGGAGTACTTGGTCAGGTGGGCCCCTGAACTGGCGGCCATCATGATGGCTAACACAGGCATGATGGACCGTCCGGATTCCTGGCACAACCTGGTTACCTGTCCTACCCCAAAGAAGGGATCGATTTCAGGTTGAATGTCACCAAGGGTCGCCAGGATAGCCGCGGCCTTTGTCACATCAATGCTCGATCCGCCTTCGGCTACAACTACGACATCCGGATGTTTGTGCACAATGTGACTGTGAATGCGATACACGTCCACAAACGGGGCATTGGGTTTGGCCGACCTGGCTATGTCAAGGACCTCAACACCGGCTTTATCCAGTGATTTCAGAATCCTCTCTTTAGTGGGTTGAAACCATTCGAAATCAATGGGACCCACCAGGATGGCATTCTTACCCAATTGAGCGGCAAACTTTCCCGCCGCCTCATCCAGGACACCGCTACCAAAGGCATAAGTATCCCCCTTGAACTCTCTCAGAATGGCTTTGGCCTTTTCCTTGATGTCTGGCATAACTATCCCTCCTTAGAAGTTGTGGCTTCCTATTTTTCTTGACAAGGATGCTGGGATGCTCTACACAAAGACAGGTGATATGACCTATAAATATAGTCAACCATCAAGAATGTCAAGAGAAGATGTATTTTTTCGTCACCCAGTCTTTTGCAGATGAGATTGCGGCTGACTGGTAAAAAATGCCATCTGCCAAGACAAAGCAAGGAGGTAGGAAAATCCATGGGAAAGCCAATTGAGGGAATCATTACAGCGGTCGTCACACCATTTGACGAAAAAGAAAATGTGGATGAAGGGGGTTTCAGAAAGATCATCAACCATTTGATTGATAGTGGTGTTAATGGGCTTTTTCCGGTCGGAAGCCAGGGAGAATTCTTTGCCCTCACAAATGAGGAGAAGAGAAGACTCATCGACATTGCTGTGGAAGAGACTCAGGGTCGGGTATTTGTCATGCCCAATACAGGAGCGATCACTACGAGAGAATCCATTGAGCTCTCACAATACGCTGAAAAGGCTGGGGCTGACTGTGTCTCCATTATTACCCCGTTTTTCATCAGCCCAACCCAGGAAGAGCTTTATGGACATTTCAAGGCCATTTGCCAATCGCTGAAGATCCCTGTTTTATGTTACAACAATCCCGGTCGCACAGGGGGAGTGGCCTTAACCACCGCCACACTTGCACGGCTTGCAGAAGAGTTGCCAAACTTTGCAGGTGTCAAAGACAGCTCCGGTGATCTCACCCAGGTAGCTGAGATGATCCGGCTTTGTCCAAGGGATTTTAAGGTAATCATGGGACGGGATACGTTGATTTACGGTGCTCTCATGTATGGTGCGGCAGGCGCTATCGCCGCAACGGGTAATGTGGCTCCAAAACTGATCGTGGGAATCTATCGGGCCTTCAAAGAGGGTAACTATGATAAGGCCAGGGAATATCAGCGGGAATTGGCGCCTCTGCGGATCGCCTTTGGTTTGGGATCGTTTCCGGTCGTGGTCAAGGAGGCCTTAACAATGATGGGCTTACCCGCAGGTCGATGCAGGAGACCGATACAACCATTGAGTGAGGAAAAGAGGGCTCAACTGCGTGATATCCTCGTGAAAATGGGAATTATCCGGATATAAGACACCCTCGGAAGGCAACACTCCCGCCGCTCCAGCTCGGGCGCATACAAGAATCGATCCTCCATCCAGAGATAGCAAATTCTGATGTCAGCACGGATCCCATAACCAGCGGGCATTTTTTGTAAGCCAGTACCGGCAGGAAGGAGAGAGGATGAAAACTGCCAAAGAATATATTGATAGTATGAGAGAAATGAAGACTGAGATTTACCTGTTTGGGGAACGGGTCAAAAACCATGTGGACCATCCCATCATCAGACCCACAGTAAATTGTGTTGCCGCTACCTATGAGCTTGCCGAGAAACCGGAATATGAGCCGCTGCTCACCGCCACCTCACACCTCACAGGAAAGAAGGTCAATCGTTTCTGTCATATTCACCAGGGTGTTGATGACCTGGTCAAAAAATCAAAGATGGGCCGCGTACTGGGAGCCTATACTGGCTCATGCTTTCAACGCTGCGTTGGTATGGATACCTTGAACGCCCTCTCCATGGTAACCTATGACACCGACCAGAAATATGGCACTGAATACAACAAGCGGTTCTTGGAGTATCTCAGGTATGTACAGGATGAAGACCTTGTCTGTTGTGGTGCTATGACGGATGCCAAGGCTGATAGAAGCCTTCGCCCTGCCGACCAACCTGACCCGGACCAATACCTCCATGTAGTGGAAGAGAAATCAGATGGCATTAAGGTTCGGGGAGCCAAGCTTCACCAAACCGGGGCGGTAAATTCGCATGAGATTATCGTTATGCCAACCAGGGCAATGCGAAAGGAAGATAAAGACTATGCCATTGCTTTTGCTTTGCCCAGCGATACAAAGGGTATCATGTACATCTATGGACGACAATCATGCGACACCCGGAAGATGGAAAAGGGGACCATAGATACCGGCAATATCCTCTATGGTGGACAAGAGTGCATGGTTGTCTTTGAAGATGTATTCATCCCCTGGGACCGTGTTTTTATGTACAAGGAATATGATTTTGCCGGTGATCTGGTTGAAAAATTTGCTGCCTACCACCGTCAGAGTTATGCATGCAAAGCAGGGATTGGTGATGTCCTGGTTGGCGCTACCCAGTTAATTGCTGAATATCAAGGTACTGTCAAGGCTTCTCATATCAGGGACAGAATCCTTGAGATGATTCACCTCAATGAGACCTTGGCCTGTGGTAGCCTTACCTGTGCCCATGAGGGACACAGGGAGCCCTCTGGAACTTACTTTGTCAATTCCCTGTGGGCAAATGTGGCCAAGCTCAACGTGACCAGATTCCCTTATGAGATCGCCAGGCTTGCCCAGGAGGTCGCCGGTGGGATAATGGTAACCATGCCCTCAGAAAAAGACCTTAATGACCCTACAATAGGCAAGTACGTGGCCAAATACCTCAAAGGTGTGGAGGGCGTTCCTGTGGAGTATCGTATCCGTATACTACGCCTCATTGAGAATATTTCCCTGGGTATGGGAGCGGTATGTTATCTAACCGAGTCCATGCATGGTGCTGGCTCGCCTCAAGCCCAGAAGATCATGATTGGTAGAACCGCTGACATAGATAGAATGAAAGGTGCCGCCAAGAGATTGTGCGGCATTAAGGATTAGTGCCGGTTAAGGCTTTATTGCCCGCACGGCTTAATAGTACTTGGTAAGGAAGGAAAGGAGGTAACTTATGGATCTTGAATTAACTGAAGAGCAAAAGATAATTCAGCAGACAGTGCGGGATTTTGCCCAGAATGAGCTTGCGCCTGTAGCCGATGAATTAGACCAGGCAGAAGAGTTTCCCTGGAAGATCTTCAAACGGATGGCGGAGCTCGGACTCCTTGGTATGATTCTCCCGACCGAGTATGGAGGCAGTGGTGCTGATGAACTCTCACTGGCTATCGCCATAGAGGAGATTGCCAAGGCCTGCGCCTCTACTGCTGATATACTGGACAGCGCAGCGGTCATAGGGTCCATCCCGATCTACCTCTGGGGGAGTGAGGAACAAAAGCAGAGGTTCCTGCCGGCCCTGGCCAAGGGAGAAAGGATAGCCAGCTATGCCGTAACTGAACCAGACGCCGGCAGTGACATTGGCGGCATCAAGACGAAGGCGGTAAAGGACGGTGACAACTATATCCTCAATGGGCAAAAGACATTCATAACGTGTGGCAATGCCTGTGATACAGCAATCGTATTTGCCGGTATCCCTGAGTTGGCACCGCGAGGCATGACCGCCTTTATCGTGGAGGAGGGAATGCCTGGTTTTTCTAAGGGCAAGAAGCTTAAGAAACTGGGCATGCGTGCCGCGACTAATGCTGAGCTTTTCTTTGAAGACTGCCGTGTGCCTGTAGCCAATCGTCTCGGGGAAGAGGGAAAAGGCATGAGAATAGCACTCGCCACCCTTGACCACGGGCGAATAGGCATCGGCGCCCAGGCGGTGGGTATTGCCCAGGCAGTTCTGGACAAATCTGTTGAGTATTCTAAACAACGGATACAGTTCGGTGCTCCTATTTCCAAGAACCAGGCAATTTCCTGGAAACTGGCGGATATGGCCACTGAGATTGAAGCGGCACGATTTCTCGTGTACAAGGCCGCTTACCTGGCTGACAGGGGTGAGCCCTTCTCCACGAACGCCGCCATGGCCAAGCTCTATGCCTCTGAGCTTGCAATGAAGGCTGCTACCTGGGGCATCCAGATATTTGGCGGTTACGGGTATATGATGGAGTACCCCATGCAGCGCTACTTCCGTGATGCCAAACTAACTGAGATCTACGAGGGGACATCAGAAATTCAGCGCTTGATAATTTCCAGAGCCGTTCTTGGATAGGCTCAGTAGGCTGAAAAATAGGAATCCTGGGATGCCAGGAAGCTAGCGAAGCTCTGCCTTACCAGCCCGTACTGGTCCGGGACGTTTCTTGGGCAAAACAGCAACCGCTCCCTTTTTCGGGGAGGATTAAGCAGGAAGAGAGGTGGAGAAAATCATGGCAGAAGATCAATACGTCATGGGAGGCACCGCGATTGCCCGCGGAGCCATCGAGTCAGGAGTGA
>CAZMUW010000024.1:0-11101 GCA_964569645.1 uncultured Desulfobacteraceae bacterium
TAAAAAAAGAAAAGAGATGACAAGTTAAGTGCCTAAAGTCTAAAGTGCCTAAAGTTAAAGGAACAAAAATGACCATCACATGCTTTGGGCCGGTTTTTATTGGTTTAAAAATGGGATTTCCTATACTATCGAGTTAGAGAACCAGAATGATAAGGCAAAATAACTCTCAAAAAATGAGTTGACAATCTTTGGTAACAAGGATAGAAAAGGATAGTAATTTTAAGATATAAAATGGAAAAAAAGGAGGTACTCTATTCTATGAAACGCTACGAAACGATCTATATTGTCAATCCTAATCTTGACGCTGACTCTTTAAAGGAAGTAGTTACCAAGTTTTCGGATCTGGTCAAAAAACTAAAAGGCTATATTGTAAAGATTAATGAGTGGGGAAAGAGGAAATTGGCTTACGAGGTCAAGCGATTTGATAAAGGCTACTATGTCGTGTTAGATTTTTGTGGTCTTCCTGGGATAGTAAAAGAATTAGAGAGGAATCTAAACATAGACGATCGGATCCTAAAATATCTAACCGTAAAAATAGATGAAGACGCTGACCCTGAGGATTTAATAGTTAAGGGGCAGGAAAAGGAAGATAAAATGGAGGGAAGCCGCAATGAATCAATTGAGGAAGAATAATGGCCTTTAATGATAGAACCGGAAGGATCTTTATTAAGCACAAGATGTGTCGGTTTTGTGCCGATCCGAGCCTCAAGATCGACTACAAAGAGCCAAAGACTCTTGCAGTTTTTCTTACCGAAAGAGGAAAGATCATACCCAGGAGAATTTCCGGCAACTGTGCCAAGCATCAAAGAGTGTTGGCTTTAGCTATAAAAAGATCAAGAAACATTGCCCTTTTACCTTTTACTACGGCAAAAATAAAAATGAAGGCATATCGAGAATTTTAAAATGTAGCTTTGAGGTGTACAGATTTGATTATGGGGGTTAGAGGAGTCTTATGTTTTGTGGCCTCCTTTTTAATTTTTAATAGGCTTTTGCTTTCCGTAGCCCTTACTATTATTCATATACCTTTCTTTTCGAGACTTTCCCTCTAAGAGCCTATTTCTTGGCCTCATGTTTAGGAAGTGATTTGAATTGGAGAATGGGTGTGAAGATTATCTTAATACAAGATTTTGAATCTCTTGGTTTTGAAGGCGATATCGTAGATGTAGCCAGGGGGTATGCCAGGAATTATCTTATTCCCAAAGGTGTTGCCATTGAGGCCAATAAGCCCAACTTAAAGGCTATGGAGATGAGGAAAGACAAGACAATGGCCAAACGCATGAAAGATAAGGAGACAGCTGAAATAGCCAGGGAAAAGGTTTCGCAAGTTACAGTAACTGTCAGACGAAAGGGTAGTGAGGAGGGCAAACTTTACGGTTCTGTGACAAGTCGAGATATTGCTCAAGGGCTTGAAAAAGAAGGGATTATTGTAGACAGGAAAAAAATTATTATTGATGAGGCAATCAGGACTCTTGGGGAGTCTGAAGTAGCTATTAAACTCCACCCAGAGGTCATAGCCAAAATAAAAGTAATTGTTGAGAGAGAGGAGGAAAAGGCCTAAGAAGAATTATGCCTAAGAAGAAAGAAGATACAGCCTATTCTGCATATAAGGTTCCCCCACATAATCTGGAGGCTGAACAGGCTATATTGGGTGGGATATTGATTAATAATGATGCACTGAACCAGGTTGCGGATATCCTGTCGAGTGAGGATTTTTACAGGGAGGCCCATGCACACATATTTGAAGGGATGCTTGCCTTGTATAATAGGGATGAGCCGGTCGATATGATAACGCTTTCCCAGGTGTTGAAGGAGAACGGTATCCTTGATAAGGTGGGAGGAACAGATTATTTGGCCTCCCTGGCAGAGGCAACATCAACTTCTGCTGGAATACTATATCATGCGAAAATTGTAAAAGATTCATCTACCAGAAGAGGCTTGATCAGGCAATGTTCCCATATCTCTGAAATTTGTTTCCAGTCTGCTAATGATACTGAAGAGATCCTTGATTTAGCTGAGCAGTCCATATTTGAGATAGCCGAGAGGAATATAGATCAAAACTTTTTCTCTCTTAGTGAAGTGGTTAAGGAGAGCTTTAAGAAAATAGAAACCTCTACGGGTCGAAAAATTACAGGCATTTCAACCGGATTTACCGATCTCGACAATCTTACCTCTGGCCTTCAACCCTCTGATCTCATTATTATTGCCGGTCGCCCAAGCATGGGTAAGACAGCCTTGGCCTTAAATATTGCATACAATGCTGCACTGGAGGACAAGGTAGGTGTAGCTATATTTTCCCTTGAGATGTCAAGACTCCAACTTGGCATTAGGCTGTTGGGATCAGATGCTATGATAGATGCATGGAAATTAAGGAAGGGAGCTATGCAGGATGATGACTACCTTCGTTTAACAGACTCTGCCAACAGGCTCTCAGAACTACCTTTCTATATTGATGATTCATCTGGTTTGTCTGGCTTGGAGATGAAGGCCAAGGCCAGGAGATTGAAGAAAAAATATGATATATCCTTGGTGATTATTGATTATCTCCAATTGATGCAGAGCAGGAAGTCAGTTGAATCAAGGCAGCTGGAGATCTCTGATATATCAAGATCTTTGAAGGCCCTTGCAAAGGATTTGAACATCCCTGTTGTGGCAGTTTCCCAGTTGAACAGAAAGGTTGAGGACAGGCCCAATAAGAGACCACTATTGGCTGATTTGAGGGAATCAGGCGCTATTGAGCAGGATGCAGACCTGATCATGTTTATTTATAGGGATGAACTGTATAATCAAACAGAGGAAAACAAGGGAAAGGCAGAACTCATTATTTCCAAGCACAGAAACGGCCCCACTGGCAAGGTTAATTTGACATTTAGGGATCAATATACAAAATTCGAAAACTACTATAAAGATGAATTAGTAGTAGGGTAATCTGATGCCGCCACAGGCGGACCACATTATTCATCGTTTACCAAAACTTGAGGCATAGCCATAGAGAAGATATATGGCAAAATAGGTGGTCTCAAAGCCAGCCATTTAAAAAGACTCCAAAACATTTATAGACGACGCATCTCTAAGGGCGAGATAATCTCTCGCGAGATAGCACGCCGGTTAACGGAGATCTCTTCCGACATCAAGAAACAGGTCGCCCTCCTCATAGGAAGGAGGGGTGCTGTGGAATATGTGGTCGTGGGCAATGATCACAGCATTCTTATACCTGATTTAGATCGGTTTAGATCCGGGGCCGGGAGACTGAAAGGTCTCAGGTGTATCCACACCCATCTCCATGGAGAGCCACTAAGCCAAGAAGATTTAATGGATCTGGCTCTCCTGAAGCTGGATTTGATGTTGTGCCTTAACGTTAATAGTGAAGGGATTCCGGCTGATTTGTATTATGCCCATCTCCTTCCCAAGAACAATTCAGGACAGTCATGGATTGTAGAGCATGTACCTGATATTGGCAGGCTAAATCTTAATTTTTCGGAATTTATTATTGATCTTGAAGCTGAGCTTGCCAAGTCAGGGACAAGCCTTGGTATGGATGAAAAAGAAAGGGCTGTCTTTGTTAGTGTAACGAAGGCCTCGAAAAGAGAGGCGGAGGAATCCCTTGAGGAATTAAAAGAGCTGGCTATAACAAGCAATCTCCTGGTTGTGGATTCTATTATCCAGAGGAAAACAGAAGGAGATTCCCGTTTCCTTTTAGGAAAAGGAAAACTAAGCGAGTTAGTTGTACGCTCTCTTCAGGCAGGGGCTAACCTTTTAATCTTCGACGGTGAGCTAAGTCCTGCACAAGTCAGGGTTCTGGCAGATTACACGGAGACGAAGATAATTGATAGGAATCAGTTGATATTGGATATATTTGCCAGGAGGGCAATCACCAGAGAAGGGAAGATCCAGGTGGAGCTTGCTCAATTAAGGTATCTTCTACCTCGATTGATTACCAAGAATACGGCCATGTCAAGACTTACCGGCGGGATAGGTGGTCGAGGTCCTGGAGAGACCAAGTTGGAGATTAATAGGAGGAGGGCAAGGGAAAGAATTGTCCTATTAAACAAAGAGTTAGAGGGCGTTAGACAACAGAGGAAGGAGAGGAGAAAAAGGAGAAGGAATAGAGGACTTCCGGTAATCTCAATTGTTGGGTATACGAATGCGGGAAAATCTACACTTCTCAATACCCTTACAAGAAGTCATGTAAGGGTAGACGACAGGCTTTTTGTCACACTCGATCCCACAAGCCGCCGCCTCAGGCTAAAAGAAGGGGAGGTTATTATTACCGATACCGTGGGATTTATCAGGGATTTGCCAGGGGATCTTTTGGAGGCCTTTGCCGCAACCCTTGAGGAGCTTCATGAGGCAGACCTTCTTGTCCATGTAGCAGACATCAGCAATTCAAGATTGGAAGATCAGATAGAATCAGTAAACAAGACCTTGAACAGCCTTGATCTTACTGAGATCCCAACTATTTTGGCCTTAAATAAAAGCGACAGGATGGATAGAATTCAAACAACTCATCTTGCTGAGAGGCTTGGTGGAACCCCAATTTCCGCTCTCAATCCAGCTACCCTGTCAGGACTTAGAAAGGCAATGGAGGATATTATATTCTGATACCCTGCCATCCATTGGATTTGATTTTTTTCTGATTCCTGGTAACTATCAGGCTTTGACAGTGGGGAAGAGATTTTATTAATCTCGTCCCTCGAGCTGGGTCAAGGATAAAGAGTGCGGTTGAAAGGGCATCAGCCTCCATGGCTGTTGGAGCCTGAACCGAAACACTTACATTAATGAGGGGTGATAATCCGGTTTTGGGATTAACAATATGATGAAAGATCTTATCCTGGTCAAAGAACACCTCGTAGCTGCCAGATGTGGCAATAGCTCTATTTGTGATAGGGACGACGTCAGGGTAATTTTTTTTCTTTAAAGGGTCTTCGATGGCTATCTTCCAGGGCCTGTTATTTCCTTTGTCACCTATTGTCCTAATATCCCCCCCTGCGTTTAAAAGGGCATGGTTAATACCTTTTAGCAACATCTTTTCAACAGCCCTATCTACAATAAAGCCTTTGGCAATGCCATCCAGAGTAATTCCCATACTATCTTTCTTAAATAATAGGGTTTTTCCATTAAGAGAAATTAGTTCGGCATCAACAAGCTCCAGGAGTCCAGTGATCTTTTCCTCACTTGGCAGAGCCTTTTTTGGATCTTTAAAGGATTTAGCGAATAGATCCAGGAGTGGTTTCACTGTGATATCAAAAAGGCCATTACTAATTTGGTGGTAGTGCATGGATTTCTTAACCACAAAGGAAAGCTCAGGAGGAGCCCCCTTGAGAAATCCCTCGCTATTCAGCTGAGCTACAGGTGTACTGGCATCATACCTGCTCATCAGTTTGGTCAGTCTCTCTATCTCTTCAAAGGCTATAGCGATTGCTTCCTCTGCCTGGTCTTTGGAGGGATTAAGAACGGTTATAGAAACTATGGTCCCCATGCCTATTCCGGATTTTGAGACCTTATACAATTTTCTGTCAAACTTTACAGCCTCAGCTGAGGGTACCCCTATAGGGCATGTTGTCAGGCCAAGTCCAACAATACCGGAGATTTTTAAGAATTCCCTCCTGTTTATATATCCGTGCTCCATTAATTGATAAGACTCCGTAAGCATTCTATCCTCCAGAAAATTTTTTCCGTCTTCTATATCACCTGGCTCAACTAAATGCAAGGACAAACCGGTAATGCTCCCATTTTCTCCACGGTCATTTCATACCCCTGTTCCCCATTCTTAATGAATAGGGTGAGCTTTACTTATTTCCCATTTAAAATTCTCTTGCCTGCTTAATATCTCGACTGATCTGTTGGGAAAGCTCCTTAACACTGGCAAAGGTTATCTCATCCCGCAAGCGGGAAAGGAAATTTACCCTGATCCTTTGCTTTAATATATCAGCAGATAAATCAAAGATATGGGTCTCAACCGACAAGGTTTTATCCTTAAATGTTGGATTGCGGCCTATGTTAGTCAATCCTTGATAAATCTTGCCGCCTACATCCACTGAAACAACATATACACCTTCCTTTGGTATAAGCTCATCAACCAACTTTAGATTAGCTGTAGGGTAGCCTAATAGAGGCCCACCCCTATTTCTACCTTTAACAACCTCTCCTCTAATCTGGTAATTCCTTCCAAGTAATCGTTTTGCCTCAAATACATTCCCCTCCATAATAAGGTTACGAATTGATGTGCTGGACACCAGACTCTTTCCCACATAAACAGGGCCCACTTGATGGACCTTAAAATTGAACTGCCGGCCCATTTCCTTTAAGAGGTTGATATTGCCTTCTCTGTTATGGCCAAAGGCATAATCGTATCCGACCACTATCTCTTTAATCCCTAAATGATCTACTAAGATATCTTTGACAAAATCTCTGGCGGAAATAACAGCAAATTCTAATGTAAACCTTATTAAGAGAAATATATCGATCCCCTGGTTAATTATCAGCTCTTTTTTTTGCTCTAAAAGGGTTATAAGTGGTTTTACCTTCTTGGGGGACATTACCTTTATAGGATGTGGCTCAAATGTGATAACCACTGATGTTCCATTCAAATCCCTGGCACTTTCTATAACCTTTTTAACAATAGCCTGATGTGCCCAGTGAACTCCATCAAAGTTCCCTATAGTGACTACAGGGTTTTTAATGTCTTCAGGGAGATTATCAAGGGTGTAGATAGTAGTCATAGGATCTGGTAAAGGCCTCCAATATCATGAAAAAGACCAGGAACTTCGGCATATCCTGTTAATTGTCTTTTGATAGACTGTTCCAAGCCCCTGTTTGCTGAAGGTTCTTTACCTTATTTCTTACTTTTCCACAACCTTTATTCTCGCCTTCCCTTTATCAGTCACCTTCCCTAACTCGGGGGAGACCACATCCTTCTGAGTGAATAGATATCGCCTGACGGAAATTGGCCCAGAGCCGTTAAATGGAAACTTGCAAACGATTAAATCTCTTGATAAGGTGTATGAGAAAGGAAAGGCTTAAAGGTGTGGGGATGGAAAGGATTTATATGACTGAGAGGATAGGGCATAGATACTGATTTAACTCTCACAGTTGGCAAATATGCTCATCCTTGGGAGTTTAGGTCAAATATTATCTTTAATCCCTCCAGGGTCAAAAATTCTTCTATATAATCGATACTTCCGGCTTCGGATTTTATTAGCGGGGCCAGACCTCCGGTTGCTATAACGGTAAGATCAGATCCTATCTCTTCTTTTATCCGATTCACTATTCCATCAACGAGGCCGGCATAGCCATAAACAAGGCCTGAATTCATACTGCCTATGGTTTCTTTGGCTACTACTGTTTTAGGTCTGGCAAATATCTCAACTCGAGGTAACTTGGAGGCCTTCTGGAAAAGGGCCTCAGCAGAGATGGTTATCCCGGGAGCTATGGCTCCACCTTGGTAAACACCTTCACCGGATATATAATCAAAGGTTGTAGCTGTACCGAAATCCACCACAATCAACCCGGTTTTGTATTTCTGGTATGCAGCTACTGCATTGACTATCCTGTCAGCTCCAACCTCTTCTGGGTTATCATATTTAATAGGCATCCCTGTCTCTATACCCGGACCCACAATCATTGGTTCCCGATTAAGATAAAGGAGGCAAAAGTCCTTGAAACCACTAATAAGGGGTGGCACAACGCAGGAGATAATTATATCGCTTATACTTCTAACCTCTAATTGGGTCGGCATAAATAGATTATTGATTAATATACCTACCTCATCACCTGTCATGTCTCTTTCTGTCCTTATGCGCCAGTGATTAAGCATCTTATCATCTTGAAAGATACCGAGGACGATATTCGTATTTCCTATATCTATACAAAGTAGCATGATAGATCCCTTGAGACCTTTGCATAGCCTCTAAACTGCAATGCCCCTTTTATGTGATACTTTACAATTATGGTAACGTTTATCGGCTACGGTGGAGCCTGTCCCGATTATGCCATCGGGGATGCCCACCCTGTTAAATTCTCGCCTTCAGGCGGGAGGCCCTTTGGGCGATTTAACAGGGCCCGTTTCGTTCTGAGGTTTCTGATTCTCCGGAATTCCGGTGTCCGCATTTGTCCGCATTCCGGACTTCGGAAACCGGAACTCGGAAGTACGTCATTCGTCTTTTTATTTTCACGTTACCTTAACCATTATCGAATTCCGGCCTCCGGAGATCGGAAGGCAGACTTCGTCGCCCTAACCGTTACCGAAAATTGAATCAAGTATCCAGTTTCAATTTTCGATTTTCATTATGGCATCAATAATGGTTACCGTTTCCTTTGCAGCCTTAACGTTGTGGGCCCTGATGATATTTGCTCCGTTCATTGCAGCAGCAGCAATTGTGGCCATGGTGCCAGTTTCTCGGGATTCTACCGGAAGATCAAGTACATGGCCTATAAAGGACTTATTGGAGGTACCCAACAGAATTGGCTGTCCGAGAGAGGAAAATCTGTGTAACTCTCTTATTATCTTAAGATTATCGTCAAAAGACTTACCAAAGCCGATACCAGGGTCAATGATGATAAGATCCCTTTGAATTCCAATTTTCACGGCCTGTTCTGTGGCATTGCTTAAGAATCCTATTATCTCATCAAGAAGATCTTCATAGGTTGGGTTTGCCTGCATATTCTTTGGTGTTCCCTTCATATGCATTAAAATAATGGGCACTCCTGCCTCTGCAACCAATGGACCCATGGCAGGATCAAACCTCAATGCACTTATATCGTTGACCATTTTGGCGCCAGCCTTTAGAGCCTGTGTGGCTACTTCGCTCTTATAGGTGTCTATGCTTATTGGGATGTCTATCTCTTGGGAGAGGGCCTTGATGACAGGTATTACTCTCCTTAGCTCTTCCTCAAGGGGGAGGGGATCTGAGAAAGGCCTTGTTGACTCACCCCCGACATCAATAATATCAGCACCCTCGTTGACCATCCCCAAACCCTGCTTCACAGCATCATTTGTTCGGAAATGGAGACCTCCATCAAAAAAAGAGTCAGGCGTAACATTCAGGATACCCATGATAGAGGTCTTAGAATCAAGATTGAGATTATCCAACCATTTTAAGGCGTTAGTCTTTTTTACCTGAGGAAGCAATTTCCCCTTTTCCTCTCGTCTTTCTTGGTTGTCTCTTTCTTCTCTTATTGCCCATTATTTCCTCTATCTCATGGCCATTTAAGGTCTCTCTTTCCAGGAGTGCCTTGGCTAAGTTGCTGAGGGTATCAAGGTTATCCTTTATAAGTCTATGAGTCTTTTGGTAGTTCTCGCTTACTACATTATTGACCTCCTCGTCAATCTTTCGGGCTGTCTCTTCACTATAATCCCTATGTTGGGCAATCTCACGCCCCAAGAATATCTCCTCCTCTTTCTTCCCGAAGCTTATAGGGCCGAGTTTTTCGCTCATACCATATTCACAGACCATCTTTCTTGCTATTTCAGAAGCCTTCTCTATATCATTGCTTGCACCAGTGGTCTGGGTGTTTAAGGCGATTTCCTCGGCTATTCTTCCTCCCATCAGGACACAAATATTATCTAAAAGGTATTCCTTTGTATAGGTATGTTTATCATCTAAAGGGAGCTGCAGCGTCAGGCCAAGGGCCCTACCCCTGGGAATTATGGTCACCTTATGTATCGGGTCAGCATTAGGTGTGAGTTTTGCCACCAGGGTATGTCCTGCCTCATGAATGGCAGTAGTCCTTTTCTCTTCATCGCTTATAATCATGCTCTTTCTTTCTGTACCCATGAGAACCTTATCCTTTGCATCTTCCAGGTCTGACATATCTATTTTGTCTTTATTCCTCCTGGCTGCAAGCAAGGCTGCCTCATTGACCATATTTTCAAGGTCTGCACCGGTAAAACCTGGCGTTCCCCTGGCAATTACAGAGAGCTCGATATCGTCTGCCATCCTCGTTTTTCGGGTATGGACTTTGAGTATGCTCTCCCGTCCCCTAACATCAGGCACCGGGACAACTACCTGCCTGTCAAACCTCCCTGGTCTCAATAATGCAGGATCAAGTACATCAGGCCTGTTGGTAGCCGAAATAAGGATGACCCCTTCATTGGATTCGAATCCATCCATTTCCACCAAGAGCTGGTTTAGCGTTTGTTCTCGTTCATCGTGACCCCCTCCCAATCCGGCTCCCCTATGTCGACCAACAGCATCGATCTCATCTAAGAAGATAATACATGGGGCATTCTTTTTTCCCTGGACAAAGAGATCCCTCACCCTTGAAGCACCGACACCTACAAACATTTCCACAAAATCAGAGCCACTAATGTTTAAGAACGGGACCTCTGCCTCTCCTGCTATAGCCCTGGCCAGTAAAGTTTTTCCGGTTCCAGGGGCACCGACCAGAAGCACACCTTTGGGGATCCTGCCTCCCAGGCGGGTGAATTTCTTTGGGTCCCTTAGAAACTCTATGATCTCATAAAGCTCTTCCTTCGCCTCTTCTATGCCGGCTACATCATCAAAGGTTACCTTATCTTTATCGTCAGTTACAAGCCTTGCCCTGCTTTTACCAAAAGAGAGTGCCTTACCTCCTCCTACCTGCATTTGGCGCATAAAGAAGATCCAGACGGCAATTAAAAGAAGCATAGGGAACCAGGATACAAGGACTGTCATATACCATGGAGATGCCTCATCCGGTTTGGCAGTTATTTCTATCCCCTTATTACGCAAGATTTTTATTAGCTCAAGATCCTTAGGTGCAAAGGTTCTAAAGGATCGGCCCTGATTTGCGATACCAGAGATTTTATCCCCTTGAATGGTTACCTGGCTGATCTCCCCCCGTCCTACCATATTCAGAAATTCACTATAGCTCAGCTGTCCGGTCTGCATAGTTTCTTTTTTGAAGATTTGAAATAGTAAAATCATCATCAGGCTGATAACCAGCCAAAGAGTTAAGTTCTTAGAAAATGTGTTCAACTATTTTCTCCTTTACATAGATTAATTATATGTCAGAATTTCTATCCGTCTTGCAGCGGAAAAATTGCTCCAATACCCCAATTCGGGTGAGGCCCCTAAGTTCATAGTATAGGAAATCCCATTTTTAAACCAATAAAAACTGGCCC
>CAZMUW010000025.1:0-10808 GCA_964569645.1 uncultured Desulfobacteraceae bacterium
GGATTGCCCAAGAGGTAGAAAAGACAAAAAGAAGGGTTAATGCCCTGGAATACATTGTTATCCCCAGGCTTAAGGCAACAATTAAGCATATAGAAATGAGGATGGAAGAGATAGAAAGAGAGAGTTTTCTGCGATTAAAGAAGATCAAGGCCTCTCTTGAGGCAAGAAAATAATAATTGGAAAATATGACCATTAAGTCTGGGCAAAGTAGAAGAAATACGGATACCAGGACTAAATTATTTTACCTGTTTTTGATTGCTCAGCTTTGTTCTTTATTTGGTTTGGTTGTTGGTATCCTCTTTTTTGTTTTACGGTTTCTTAGAATTATCGGATAAAAAGCTATCTTATCTGTAAGCGTTCAGCTGTCAGCCATAGGTTTTCCCTCCTCTTATAGCCTTGAAAAATTTCATTGATCTTCAGTAGATCTTCCAGTATTTTCTGTCGGGTAGTTATTCATTTCCTTAAACATTCTCACTAATTGTTGGGAGCACAGAAAACCACTGATTCCTCAAGCCAAAATTAGAATTGCTGATTTAAATTGACCCTTCTTGACCTTTTAGCGGCAATCATGTAAATTAGTCTAAAAGGGTTAACTCCTTAACAATGCCTCTCGAGCCTTTTCCGTTGGAGCACGGATAGATATGGAGAAAGAGATGTCATCGGATCTTTTGAAGCAAATTGAATCTGGATATTCTCTGCCTTCATTATCCCCTGTAGCCATGAGGCTGGTGGAAATAGCATTGGATGAATCCCGTTCTGCTGAAGATCTTGCCACTCTCATAGAAAGAGACCCCTCGCTTGCCGTTCGGGTGCTTAAGTTAGCAAACAGCGCCTTTTTTCATACACATCAGACCACGATCTCGTTAAAACAGGCCGTTGTGAAGTTAGGATATCAGCGCCTAAGGATCATGGCCTTATCCCTATCATTGAGGGACACCTTTCCCATGGGGAAAATAGGCGCCCTTGATTACAAACAATTCTGGCACACCACCATTTACCGGGCCCTCATCGCCAAGTCCCTGGCTTCCCACTTGAAAAACTGCTATCCTGAAGAGGCCTTTGTTGCTGGATTGATCATGGAGATCGGCCTCCTCATCCTCTTTGACCTAAGGATCAAGGGGGATACCGAGGCAACCCCTATTAAACTGGAGCCCCTGGAAGAGCTTCTAACTTGGGAGAGGGATCGTTATGGGATAGATCATCGACAGGTCGGGGAGGCAGCCCTTAATTGCTGGAGGTTTCCAAACATGATCGTCCAATGCCAGTTGTTTTATGGGCAAGCCGCACTATCTCAGGATGCCCCTTTGCTTGCAAAGATTTGCGAGCTGTCTAGAGAGTTTTCGCATCTAATATCCCAGGAATCTGCAGATTTTAACACCCTCTTTAAAGAGGCTGAAAGGGTTCTCGGCCTGCACCGGGATGTGATTAATGATATCCTCCTGACAACCTTTGAGCAGGTTCAGGACATTGCAGACAACCTTAATGTGGAGGTGAACAAGGAAAGGGATCTCATGGAAATCATGGAAAAGGCAAACAGGGCCCTGAGTCAGATCTCAGAGAAGATGTCAGAGTACAGGGAGATCACTGACCAGGCATCGCTTCCCTCTTTTGATTCCCTGGATGAAACAAAGGATATTGTGGAAAACACCCTCCAGGCTGTGGCCCACGAAATCCGTAATCCCCTCCTTGCCGTGGGTGGATTTGCCCGAAAGTTGGCCGCTTCTCTGGATACTGCCTCAAAAGGAGGCGAATACGTGAGGATTATCCTTGAAGAGGCCTTAAGGCTGGAGAAGGCCCTTTCCGAGATGACCAGGGAAGAAAAATGAGAGGGGTCACAGGTAATTTTATTATCACTTGACTTTCTTTATAAAACAGATATACTAAGCATATTAGAAGATTGGAAGATACATATGGGATTGGATGAATTAGAACAATTTGGCCTATTAGAACAGAAGATTGAATCACTCATCTCGCTGGCGAGATCTCTTAAGGAGGAGAAGATTAACTTAGAGGAGAAGGCTCAAGGCCAGGAGGAAAAGATCGACTCACTTACTAATGAGATAGAGATGTTAAAGTCTGATAGAGATTTGGTTCGAAAAAGGATAGTAACTCTCTTAGAAAAGATAAAAGAATTTGATTTATGATATTAAAGGGTGTGTCCTATGGGTGAGAAGGTTAAAATAAAAATAATGGATAAGGAATATGCTATAAGGGGCTCTGATGATAGGAAACGTATATTGAAGGTTGCAGCACACGTGGACAAAAAACTGAAAGAGATAAACGATTCTAAAAAGGGATTATCTGTTGATAAGACAGCTATTTTAGCTACTCTTGATATTGCAGGCGATTATTTTCAACTCATTAAAGAAAAGGAGGATCTATTAGCCGAAATCGATAGCAGGACTCAGAGATTAATAAAAAGCTTGAACATGGTGTTAAACTAAAACATTCCCCTGCTATGTTCGTGATTGGCGGAAGATTTTTGAGCTAACACTGATGAGAAAGGGAGTTTCCTCTTGTCCTTGTGTGTTTTTTAAATATTGAGAAAAGACCTAATGGGGTAATGGAACGCCCACCTAAGCAAGACTAGGTTCAAAAGGAACTGCTGACACGGCATTAGAGCGGGGGAAAATAAAGAGTGGATTGATAGTCTAAGGCTGAGGAATAGATTGCCACGTGCCTTTATAATAAGACAGGCGAAGCATTATCTTTGGTAGAAATAGCGCAAGTATATATATATTTTATATAAGAGATAACATGTATGCAGGTTAAAAGGCTCGCAATTTTTTAAAGTTACCATCTATCTTACTTAATATCGATTATCTATCATTCCGCTAAGCCTCTATCAACCCTTCTTTTTTCCTTAAGAAAAATCTAATAAAAGTAAAAGGCGGTGATGAAATATGTTGATCACTCAGTTAGTTATTGCTGCGTTGGCAGGAATTATAGCAGGAGCGGCGATTGGTATCATCGTCCGCAAAAAGATGGTAGAGAATAAGCTTGATTCCGCAGAGGAGTATTCGAGGAAGATTATCCTTGAATCCAACAGGCAAGCGGAAACAATCAGAAAAGAAGCCCATCTACAGGCCAAAGACAAGCTTTATCAAATGAAGCTCGATTTTGAGGAGGAGACGAGGTCAAGGCGAAAAGAGGTACAGAGCCAGGAAAAAAGGTTGTTCCAGAAACAGGAGACCTTAGATAAGAAGATGGAGCAATTTGAGCAAAGAGAATCACTGGCTGCCAGAAAAGAGGTGATCTTAGCGAATCGGGAGAGGGATATAAATAAAAAGGAGGGAGAATTAAATAGTCTAATTGAAGAAGAGAGGCGAAAATTAGAGAGGATTGCCGGGATCTCAGCAGAAGAGGCAAAAGAGATACTCATTTCTTCTATGGAATCAGAGGCACGTCATGAGGCATCCAAGCTAATAAAGAGAATAGAGACTGAGACAAGAGAGATCTCTAATAGAAAATCACAGGAGATTTTGGCCCTGGCCATCAAGAGATATGCTAGTGATTATGTGGCTGAAGAGAGCGTATCTGTGGTTAATCTACCAAATGATGAGATGAAGGGGAGGATTATTGGAAGAGAAGGCAGGAATATTAGGGCACTGGAGGCGGCCACTGGAATTGATCTTATTATTGATGATACACCAGAGGCTGTAGTGCTGTCAGGTTTTAATCCGATCAGGAGAGAGGTGGCTAAGGTGGCCTTAGAGAGATTAATTGAGGATGGCAGGATTCACCCAGCCAGGATTGAGGAGGTCGTGGAAAGGGTGAGCAGGGAGGTCGAGACAGACATTAAAGAGTCCGGGGAACAGGCTACTTTTGATATCGGACTTCATGGTATCCATCCGGAATTAATTAAATTAATCGGTCGGTTAAAATATAGATCAAGTTATGCTCAGAATGTTCTACAGCACTCTATTGAAGTTGCCTTCTTATGTGGCATAATGGCATCAGAGTTAAGGTTAGATGAAAAAAAGGCCAAAAGAATCGGACTTCTCCATGATATCGGGAAAGCGGTAGACCATGAGGTAGAAGGGGCACATGCACTTATAGGTGCAGACCTGGCCAAGAAATATGGCGAATCTGATCAGGTGGTTCACGCCATGGCTGCTCACCATGAGGATGTCCAGGCTACATCTGTTATGGATGTAATTCTTCAGGCGGCTGACACCCTATCCGGTGCAAGGCCTGGTGCCAGGAGGGAGATGTTTGAGTCGTATGTAAAGAGGCTGGAAGATATGGAAAAGGTAGCTATGTCTTTTAAGGGTGTTAATAAGTCGTATGCAATCCAGGCAGGGAGAGAGCTGAGGATTATAGTGGAGAGTGATAAGGTAGATGATCTTGAGTCAACAATGATATGTAGTGAGGTAGCAAAAAAGATAGAAAAAGATCTTACATATCCTGGACAGATAAAGGTAACAGTAATAAGAGAAACCAGGGCCATTGAATATGCCAAGTGAGGTTTTTAAGACAAATACTAAACTGCTAACCTCGTAGCACCCTACCGGTATTTTTTATAGGTTAAAAGTGGTTAACCAACCTAACATATCCGAAACTCATTTTTCCGAATCCAAAAAGGTAGCAGGCGAGAGTTTCTTTCACTTGAGAGTTATGGATTAAGATCGAGTGTTGCTTGGGTCTTATTTTATCAACAATAAGTAATATCGCCTTTTGAAATGATCCAACTCTTCCATGTTTATAAAAGCTTTGGATCAACGAACCCGGCCCTTATAGATATAAGCTTGACAGTAAAGAAGGGAGGGTTCGTTTTCATAACAGGGCCTAGCGGTGCAGGAAAAACCACACTGTTAAAGATAATCTTCTGTGCAGAGAAACCAACCAGCGGGAATGCATTGGTTAATGGAAGAAATCTTAACAGGATCAAGGATAGAGAGCTTGCATTTTTACGTCGAAGAATAGGGGTAGTCTTTCAGGATTTCAAATTGATTCCAAGGCGCAATGTGTTTGAAAATGTGGCCTTGGCTCTGGAAATAATGGGTCTTCCGCTATCTATGATACGTAAAAAGGTTCATCAGACACTCAGGTATCTGGGTTTGGCAAACAAGGAAGGCTACTATCCTCCTCAGCTTTCAGGCGGTGAACAGCAGAGAGTTGCTATTGCCCGGGCAATAATCAATAATCCTTTGATTCTTTTGGCAGACGAACCTACAGGAAACCTTGACCCTGATTCAACCATGGATATAATGGCCCTTTTAAAAGAGATACATATCAGGGGTACAACAGTAATCGTGGCAACACATAGCCAGGAGTTGCTAAAGGATACAAGGAGAAGAATAGTTGCCCTTCACAAAGGCAGGATAGTATAGATGAAGATAACATTCTTTCGTTATTTTGGCAGGCAGGCTATGGCAAATATTTTTGATAACCGATTAGTTCATTTGGTAGGTGTGGGCACAATGGCCATAGCATTCCTTATTTTTAATGCTTTTATTCTTATTTTCGTAAATCTAAATCATTTGACAGAGGAATGGGGAAGATCGCTGACCATGTCTATTTATTTCAAAGGGGCGCCAGGAGGGATTGTGCTGGAAGGCATAAAAAAAGAATTGCTTCATTTTCCTGGGGTGACTATCAAAAGGTTTATTTCCAAGGATGATGCTATGGAAAGTCTTAGGAGGCAGTTGGGAGACAAAGCCGGGCTACTTGATGGTTTAAAGGAGAATCCTCTCCCTGCTTCCCTTGAGATTATTCTTTCGAGAGATAAAAGCGAGAACTCTCTTCCTTATCAATTGAAAACAAGGCTGGAGAGAATTGATAGTGTTGATGAGGTACAATACAGTCAGGAATGGATAAAAAGATTTCAGGCCATAATGGAGGCAATAAAGTTAATCGGCATTGTTTTTGGGGGGTTGCTTTTTTTAGCAGCCCTTTTTATCATCACAAATACAATAAAATTGACTATCTATTCCAGGAAGGATGAGATTGAAATACTCAAGCTGGTAGGTGCAACCAATCGCTTTGTAAAGATCCCCTTTCTGATTGAGGGATCAATCCAGGGATTTCTTGGTGGCTCAGTCGCCCTAATCATTCTCTTTTTAGTTTATATAACACTCATAACCAGGGTAGGCCTTAGAATTGGATTTGCCTCTCTTGATGTCATCTTTCTTTCGCCTCAATTTATCCTTTTTTTGTTACTTATGAGTATTATCATTGGTTTTATTGGAAGCGCTATATCCTTGGGTCGCTTTTTTAGAATATGAATCCGAAAATTAAAATCTTTCTATCCTTTTTTTCCATACTATGTGCCGTTATTCTTACTCTTCTCTTTATGGATCTCTCAGAAGCAGAAGAGAGATCTTCTATCGAAATTACCCGCTCTCAGATTCAGCAAATAGAAAAGGATCTTTTAGAACAGCAGGAGGAGCTGCTAAGCATTGATATTAAGGAGAAGAACATCCTGGGAGAGGTAGAAAGGTTAGAGAAAGACATGGCATTAAATAGAGAGGCATTAAGGGAATTATCAAGCCAGATAAAAAAGGTCTCCAGGGAGATCCAGGATGGCCAGGGAAGGATTCAGCAACTAAACCGATCCTCCCTTGCTGTCAAGGGATGTTTAAAAGAGCGTTTAGTAGCCTTCTATAAGTTTGGGAGGCCTGGATATGTAAGGCTTCTTGCCGCCTCTGATACTATACAGGAATTTCAGAAGATAGTAAAGTATATGAAGACTATTATGGAGCAGGATAGACAGATTCTTGATATGCTGGCCAGACAGAGGAGTCAAGTTGAGAATGAGTTAGATATGCTCAAGGAAAATATGGCCAAGATTGAGGTGTTAAAAAAGGCCAAGGATAGAAGGATGGCCCTGCTTGAAAAAAATATTGAAAAAAGGGTTTTTCTGTTAATGAAGGTACATAGGGAGAAGGAATTTTATGCAAAAGCGGTTGAGGAACTAAAAGGGGCTGCCCAAGCCCTTAATCAGACCATGATGTATTTAGAGATGGAAGAAGGGGAGAGGCCTTTACCAAAAGGGTTTGCTGAAATGAAAGGGAAATTACCTCTACCCCTAAAGGGAAAAATACTTAGAGATGTCAAACAATTTGGCTCCAATCCATTTATGCATAAAAAAGGGATATACATAAAGGGTTCTCCAGGGGAGGAGATTAGGTCCGTTTTTCCTGGCAGGATAGATTATTCCGGATGGTTTAAAGGATATGGACAGTTGATGATTATTAACCATGGATCCCATTATTTTTCTATCTTTGCCCACCTTGAGGAGAGAATAATGGAAAAGGGAGAGATGGTTTCAGGTGGAGAAGTAGTGGGTTTAGCGGGAGATCCTGGTTGGCATGTGGGACCGGGGATATATTTTGAAATAAGAAAAGGGGGAAATTGTCTTGATCCCAAAAAATGGCTTAAAAAAAATTAGGATAAACTTAAGGGGCTTCAGCACCCATTTTTTTAGACAATTATTTACCGGGGCAGGCACTCTATGACTTAACTCGGTTGCCACTAAAAGGCCTGTTCCCGAAGCGTAAGGTTAGAAACCGAAACAGTAACATCTTAACGAGAAAGGGAGAAAAGTGATGTTAAAAACAAAACACAATCATTTTTTTTATCAGGCAATTATTTTCATCTGCGTGATATTTTCACTTTTAATCAGCGCTAACTATCAAGATGTTTTGGCCGACACAAAAGAGGTATATAGGAATATTGAGGTACTTGGCGAGGTCTTACGTAAAATTGAAAAAAACTATGTTGAAGGCACGGATCCAAAAGAGCTTATATATGGGGCTATAAAGGGTATGGTCGGAACCTTGGATCCTCACTCCTTTTTCATGAGTCCGGAAGAATACAAGGAGTTGATGGTAGAGACAAAAGGGATCTTTTCTGGGGTGGGGATTGAGATAACCACCAGAGACAATGTCCTCACAGTAGTCTCTCCTGTTGAAGGGACACCCGCATTTAAAGCCGGGATAAAGGCAGGAGACCAAATAATCATGGTAGGAGGCAAATCAACGAAAGATTTATCCCTCATGGAGGCAGTTAGACTTATTCGGGGGCCTAAGGGTACCAAGATCAGGCTGACTATCAGGAGGAAAGACTTAGAAAAACCAATTGATTTTCTGATAACCAGGGATGTGATACCCCTAAAAAGCGTTCGCTCATTTTCCCTCCCTTCTGATATAGGTTACATCAGGATTTCTAACTTCCAAAGCAATACCAGTCAACAACTTACTGAGGTCTTAAAAGACATGGAGAGCAAGAAGAAGTTGAAGGGCCTGGTTCTGGATTTAAGAAACAACCCTGGAGGACTGCTGTCTCAGGCGGTAAGGGCAGCCGATGAATTTCTTGATTCAGGGTTGATTGTTTCTATCAAGAGCCGCGATAAAAAGGAAGAAAAAAGTATTGCCCATAAGAATAGTAAGCCCCGAAAATATCCTTTGATCGTCTTGATTAATGAGGGGAGCGCCAGTGCATCGGAAATAGTGGCAGGGGCCTTACAGGACAATAAGAGGGCCCTTATCTTAGGCTCTACTACCTTTGGAAAGGGGTCTGTACAGACCCTTTTTCCCCTTTCAGATGGCTCAGGCTTGCGCCTTACAACGGCAATATACTACACTC
This sequence comes from uncultured Desulfobacteraceae bacterium, assembly GCA_964569645.1. GTDB lineage: Bacteria > Desulfobacterota > DSM-4660 > Desulfatiglandales > B25-G16 > JABXJZ01. The sequence continues at coordinate 8,590 of CAZMUW010000025.1, forward strand.
CAAGGGGAAGATCGATACAGGCAAGTGGCATTGAGCCGGATATAAAGGTCGACTTTATACCACCAAAGGAAAAACCTGCAGTAGAAAAACCCCATATCATAAGAGAAAGCGATTTGGAAGGCCATATTGAAAAAGAGGCCCCAGAGTCAAAGAAGGAGGAAAAGGACAGAATCTCACCAGATGAAGGACCCGACATCCAAAAACTTATTGATAATGATAATCAGTTAAGGAGTGCGATACAGATACTTCAATCCTGGAGTATTTTCTTTAAAATAGAGGGCCGAAAGGCCAAAGAATGAGCATGAGCTTTACATGGTTAGATCAAGAAAAGAGAAAAAAAAGAAGCTCAATCTCACCCTCACCCTTCTTGGCCTTGGATTAGCAGCTATCATTGTTGCTCTATTGATAAGCTATCTCTCAAGATTGGATAAAAAGGGATCTCCCTTACCATTTGAGGAGATTTATGCCCCTTCAAAGCAATTAACTAAAGATATTTGCCTTATAGATAAGACCATTTCCGATGGATTCTTTAAGATGGGAGTACCCCAAGAGAAGATAATTGTTATATCTGTTCTTCCAAGACAGAAAGAAGGCTATAACTGGGATTTTAGTAGTATAGAAACAAGGATCCCACTCCGTTATTCCATTTTTCAGATAGGAGAGGAAATAAGAAGCAGGATTTCTAATCTAAGGATACCGGTACAAATTAAGATAGATAAGAAATCAGGTAATGAAATAACCTACAATATTTATTGTAAAGGCCTCTATACCCACAGACTAAGAATTATATTCGATACTTATAAGCCTCCTTATCATCTGTCATATCCCAAAATCGGTATTATAATAGATGACTTAGGCTATAATAGCTCTCTTGCAAGTGCCTTTATAAAACTTGATTTACCCCTTACCTTTTCCATTTTACCTTTTGCCCCTAATACAAGATTGATTGCCCAAAAGGCCAGGAAAGAGGAGCGAGAGATAATGCTTCATCTTCCCATGGAACCCATTAATTATCCTGCCATTAATCCAGGAGATGGGGTCTTGCTGGTATCGATGGATAGAGAAATGATTTTGGAGGTGCTTAATAGGGGTTTGAGTCAGATACCTTTTGTTGCTGGTGTTAATAATCACATGGGATCGAGATTTACAGAGAATGAGGAGAAGATGATGATAGTGCTGGCTGAGTTGAAGAGAAGAGGTCTCTACTTTATTGATAGCAGAACAAGTGCCAGTAGTGTGGCATTTAAGGTGGCGAAAAAAATAGCCCTTAGGACAGCCAGCAGGGATATATTTTTGGATAATGATCTCTCAGATAATGCCATAAGCAGGCAAATGGAAAGATTGCTTAGTCTGGCAAGACATAAGGGTTGGGCTATAGGTATTGGCCACCCTCACAAAGAAACTCTTAAGATATTAAAAAGATACATGTTGACGCTAAATAATGAGACTGAGATAGTACCTGTTTCTAACTTGGTGAATTGATATCATCAGGAAAAAAGGAGAATCTGGGAGCGCATTGAGTTATGGCTGAAGATTTTGTTAAATCTTATCAAACGCCTGCATTAAATAACCCAATACTGATTGCCGGATTTGGGGGTTGGTCAAATGCTGGTAATATTGCCCTGAAGTCAATTGAGTACATTATTGAAAAGAAAGGGGCTGCGTTGATAGCCGAAATAGATCCGGACCATTTTTACCAGTTTACGCAAAACAGACCAGTTATTAATATTAAGGAAGGAAGGCTTCAAGATCTCCATCGAAATAGTATATCTTTTTATTATTGGCCTAATAATGAAGGGGAGAATGATCTTATCCTCTTAAAGGCGCAGGAGCCGGATAATAGATGGCCCACCTTTGTTCAGGATTATTACACTAATTGCCTCTTTCTTTGCCTTTTCTATTGATACCATGGAGCTTGAGAGTTCTTTAAAGGAATTTGAGCATCAAATTGGGGAGATCCTGGAGAAGAATTCTGAACTAAAGGAACATATAGAGAAGATTAAAAAGATCAGAAGCGGGGAGCTGCGAAAGAAGGATACACCAAAGATTATAAATATAAAGGATTTTATCAGGCCTAAGGATTCATAATCAGGTGCCCCACCCATGCATCATTACCCCCTCCCCCTAACCTTCTCCCACACACCAGGGGGGGGGCTATTTGTTTATGACATTAACATATTCCCTCCCCCTTGACGGGGGAGGGTTAGGGTGGGGGTGAA
>CAZMUW010000026.1:0-10784 GCA_964569645.1 uncultured Desulfobacteraceae bacterium
GCATTTTTACCCCTGATCATTATATTTGCAATTTTTTACTTTCTTTTGATCAGGCCCCAGCAGAGAAAGGCCAAACTGCATAAGCAAGTTCTTACCGAACTGAAAAAGGGGGATAAGGTGGTTAACTCCGGTGGTCTGCATGGTGTTATTACCGGTTTGACCGACGATACAGTTACCATGGAAGTCTCTCCAAAAGTCAGGGTCAAGGTTACAAGGGGCTCCATAGCAGGGGTAATCGGAAAGACAGAAAGTGGAACTTAAGGAGTAAATAGTGTCGAAAAGATTACAATGGCGGGGATTCATTATTCTCATGGTGATTGCTGTTGCACTGATCTATCTAACCCCCTCTATCAGTAAAACACTACCCACCTGGTGGCCTAATATACTGCCTGAGGAGAAGATTCGTCTTGGACTTGACCTAAGAGGTGGTATGCATCTCGTATTGGAGGTCCAGGCCCAGAAGGCTGTAGAAAGCCACCTCGAGAGGATGGTAGAGGATACAAAATACAGCCTCAGGAAGGCCAAGATCAGGTATCAGGAATTAAAAAGAAGTACCTCAGATAGGATTGATCTTACCTTAATAAGGGGAGAGGACAGAAAGGCCGCTGAAGAGATGTTCGCAAACAATTTTCCAGACCTTGCCGTTGAATCTGGATCATCTGGCGAAAGTGATCTTAGATTGGAATTAGTCCTCTCTCAGCAGGCCCAGCAGCATATCAAGAGGATGGCAGTGGACCAGGCAGTAGAGACAATAACTAACAGGATCGACCAGTTTGGTGTGGCCGAACCGGATATCCGGGCCCAAGGGAGGGATAGGATCTTAGTTCAACTTCCGGGGATAGAGGATCCTAAAAGGGCTATTGATATTATAGGAAAGACCGCCCTCCTGGAGTTTAAGCTGGTAGACGAGGATAATAGTCTGGAGGAGGCATTAAGGGGAAATATACCACCAGGAGATGAGATCCTTTACCAGATAGAGGGAGGGCCTGGTTCTCAAAAAAAGATTCCCTTTCTTTTAAAAAGTAGGGCTGTTTTAACTGGTGAGTATCTGACCGATGCCAGGGTCATGATAGATAGTCAATACAATGAGCCCTATGTATCGCTCTCGTTTGATTCGCGGGGGGGGAGGCTCTTTGAACAGATTACAGGGGCCAATATAAAGAAGAGATTGGCTATTGTCCTGGATAATGTTATAAATAGTGCACCGGTTATACAGGATAAAATTGCAGGTGGAAGGGCCCAGATAACAGGTAGATTTACCATGGAAGAGGCCAGGGATCTGGCCATTGTCTTGAGGGCAGGTGCCCTGCCAGCACCGGTCAAGATCATTGAAGAGAGAACAGTAGGTCCCTCCCTGGGAAAGGATTCCATTGATAAAGGCATCAAATCAATGATAATCGGGGGCCTGGTTGTTATTCTATTTATGGTTTTTTACTATAAAGCTGCAGGAATCCTGGCCGATGTTGCCCTTTTTTTAAATATCATCTTCATCGCAGCAGGACTGGCATTTTTCGGTGCCACCTTAACGCTGCCTGGTATAGCAGGCATCATCCTGATTATAGGTATGGCCATAGATTCCAATGTACTTATATTTGAAAGGATTCGGGAGGAGTTGAGATTGGGAAAAACCCCGCGGGCAGCAGTGGACAGTGGCTATAGCAAGGCCCTTGTAACCATACTTGATGCTAATATTACAACCCTGATCGCCGCCTTGGTTTTATTTCAGTTTGGAACAGGGCCGGTGAAGGGATTTGCTGTGACCCTGAGCCTGGGTATTATTGCCAGCCTCTTCACAGCTCTATTTATCACCAGGGTAATCTTTGACTATCTTATTATTGAACGGGGTATGAGGAAGATAAGTATTTAATTGTGCTTGTTGGATTTGGGATGTGGATTTAGGGATTTAGGGATTGAGCTTTAGGCACTTTAACTCACTTTAATCACTTATAGAAAGAGATACACAAGCATGGAATTCATAAAGCCGGGTATTAATATTGATTTCATTGGGCGGCGAAAGATGGCCTATCTTATATCTGCCATTTTGATGCTCTTGACTATCCTCGTTTTACTATTTCGGGGAGGACCTAATTATGGTGTGGATTTTTCGGGGGGTATCCTTATTCAGGTAAGGTTCAATCATCCAATAACACCAGATGAGATCAGGGAGGCCTTAACATCGATCGCTTTGGAAGATAGTCTTATCCAGGAGTTCGGAGAAAAGGGAGAGTTTGAATATTTGATAAGGGTAAACAGAACCGATATCGAGTTCAGTGGCCTATCTGATATTGTCAAAAAATCCTTAGATAGCATGCTCGGTGAAAAGAATGTGGTAGTCAGGAGGGTTGAGATGGTGGGTCCAAAGGTCGGGAAAGATTTAAGAGCAAAGGCCCTTTTTGCTATCTTTTATGCACTCCTTTTTATGGTCATATACATATCCGGCAGGTTTGAACATAAGTGGACGATGAGTATAATTATGGCAGCCTCCCTTGCCTTTGGGGTCTATATAATCTCGGCCCTGGGAATGAGTATCATCTGGCTCATTGCTGTTGCCCTCCTCATTACTATTGGCCTATGCTGGTTCCTGCGTTTGGAGTACGCCCTTGGTGCCATTATTGCCCTCTTTCATGATATAGTCATAACAATAGGAGCCTTTGCCCTTACTAATCGGGAGGTAACATTACCCGTTGTAGCCGCCCTCCTGACCATAGTTGGCTACTCCCTTAATGATACAATTGTTGTTTTTGATAGGATCAGGGAAAATTACAGACGTTACCGGAGCCGCGATTTTGCCGAGGTGATAAATCAGAGTATCAATGAGACCCTAAGCCGTACCCTACTCACATCAGCAACTACCCTCATTGTTGTTGTATCCCTTTTTATCTTAGGTGGCGGTGTGATCCATGATTTTGCCTTTGCCCTCTTAGTTGGTATAATGGTTGGCACATATTCCTCTATTTACGTGGCAAGTCCTGCACTTCTAATCTGGAGAGGCGAATTATGGAAAGGAGGTGCCGGTAGGAGCAAGAGGCGAGGGAGAGAAAAATAATTGTTTAAAGAAGAAACCCCACGCTGGAAAAAGAAACGAAGGAGAAGAACTGTCTTCTTGTGGGCATTTCTTTTTTTATCCGGATTTCTATATCTCCTCATTGGTGGCCTTGGCAGCAACAAGCTATCATTAAAGAGGCTACTTAATCCGGTTCCCGTATTTAACTACTTAATAATTGAACACAATGGGGCTGAAAAAAGGCTCATTCCTGATCAGACTCTCCACATCCATCCCTATGACAGCCTTAAGACCGTGAAGATAGATACATCAATCCCTTTTAACAGGGGAATAAGGCTATTTTCTGAGGGTTTTGATGTTAATGCCCTTCACGAGGAGATGGCCATAGAAAAACTCCTTCCCGGGCAAGATATCCTTCACCACTATACCTACACGATAAAGGTCAAGTACAGGAATGATTTTATCGGTGAGGTAGGTCTGGTAATCTCTCCTTCGATAGAAGATTGGTTAGAAAAGGCAGACAGGATAATAGACCTTGAAAAAAGGTTGGCTTTCTTGAATATGGCCATTCAAGAAGAAGGGGGTGGTCTTCGACTCAAGATTAGATTGACAGATGAGTATCTGGCACATAAGAAGTGGAAAGAGGGAGCCCATATAATCGAGGATATAATTAAAGAGAAACAAGATCTGGACCTTATGAGAAAACTTGTTGATGTTTATGAAAAGCTGCACCAATCCGATAAGGTCATTGCTACGTTAAAGAAGATTCTTGTAGAGACACCCGAAGATCTGGAGGTCAGGCTTCGTCTTGCAGAGCTTCTCGAAAAACAGGGCAGAATAAAAGAGGCAATAAAGGAATATGCGACTATTCTTCCAGGCTTGTCAAGGGATGAAAGGATAATATGCATGAAGAATATGGGTTATCTATTATTTCAGGCTGGTCAGAAAAAAGAGGCCCTCAAATGGTATCTTAAGGCATCCAAAAATGACAGAAAAGATCCGGACCTCTATTACAATATAGGATCAATATACGAGCAGCTTAAGAGGCATGAGCTGGCCGAAAACTACCTGCGTTTGGCAGTTGAATTAAAAGGGGATGATATTGAGGGCAGGCTAAGGCTCGGACAATCTTTGTTTAAGAAGGGTAAATTAAAGGGGGCCAAAAGGTATGTAACAGAGATCCTTAAAAGAGATCCTGATCATTTAGGGGCCCTTACTATTTTAGCTAATATAGCAGAAAAAGAAGGTGATAAGGATGCCTTAAGGAGCATCTATGAGAAGATCTTATCTCATGACAAAAAAAATACAACTATCCTTTTTAATCTTGGGGGACTGGAGGCAGATAAAGGAGACCTGAAAAAGGCTCGCTCTTACCTTGAGAGATTGGTAAAGATTGACCCTAAAGATATACAGGCCATGGAGGCCCTATTTGATATCTATCAGAGGCAAGAAAGGGATGATCTTGCCTTCGATCAAGCCCTGGTGTTAATCGAGCTTACACCAAAGAAGATTTCCTACTATAGATATGTCTTTAAATACCTAATGGAGCAGTCTGACTTTGAACGATCAGCTAAATACATGCTTAGTGGTGTGAAGGCAAATCCAAAAAATTTCGAGTTAAGACAGTATCTAATCCTGGTCTACCTCAGATTGAAGAAAAATGAGTTAGCTGTAAAAGAGATGGAAAAGGCCCTCAAATTAAGGCCAAATGATAGCGCTCTTCTCCACCAGCTGGCTAAGGTAAAGGAAGAGGCAGGTGATCTAAAGCCGGCCTTACTGTTGTATAAAAAGATCCTTGATATTTCCCCAGGCGACGAAAAGGCAGAAGAGGCCTATCTCAGACTAAGGCTTAGATTACTGCATAAAGGGACATAGGGTTCGATTCACTTTGTCTTCTTTCGCTTGCTGCACAACACCCATCAATCCAAAGATATATCCAATACCTCCCACGCGCTCATTATGGGACTCGCCTATTTTCAGTCTCTTCCGGAAGAAGGCTATTCCATCGAGGCAATGACCCTGTAGCCAGACTTTCCGAGGGCATCCGCGATCTTGCCAATCCGGCACTTATTCAAGCGAAAGAAATAGATATTCTTTTCCCTGTTGGACTGTGGTGACATCCCCACGCTGATGATTTTTCCTCCATTGGAGCTGATGGTCCTCGAGACCTCCTCAAAGGCATCCGGATTTTGGCCAAGGACGATATCAATCCTCGAACTGGATTTCAAGACTCCCATCAGCTCGATGAAGGCAGCCATGATGTCTGCGACGGTGATGATCCCTAAAAGCCGGTTATCTTTGTCAACCACAGGAAGTCCACCGATCTTTTTATAGTGGATGACCTTTGCTGCGTCATCGATCTCGGTGTCCGCTGTGACAGTAATTGGGTCTTTGATCATGACGTCGTCGATGCCCAGCTCCTCCAAGAGAGAGGCGATGAAGACCTGACGCATATCCCCTTCGGTTACCAATCCCACCAATCGTCCATCCTCGATCACGGGAAGATGACGGATGGAATGCTTCTTCATCAGTGAAATCGCTTCCTGAATCGTCGTCTTCCGGCCGATCGTGATGAGCTTTCTTTCCATCCATTCGCCAACCTTCATAGGCCTACTCCCCAACCGGGCTCATGTGTGAGGCAATTGTTGGTCGTAAAAATCCCTTGTATTATTACACATAACCCCATCCAATGTCAACCCCCTAAAATCAAGGCTTTAAAACCAAGGTCACATCAAAGTCCAGGGTATAGGTATAGAAAACTGCTTCCGTCCGTGGATCCGGTGGCCAAGCTGTTCTAGAGAGAGACTACGTCCTCAAGGGCAACTACCATATCTTGAAATGCCTTTTCCATTGACACACAAGCGAGTTTATATATACTTTGCCGAGAGGTGTGTAGAAGCCGCCATCAAACTTCTGGGGAAAAGGGTTATATACCTGTTCCCTGTCATGCCCAAGGACGGGGGATCGGGCGATGGATGAGATGATCGTTTGATATTGTGATTTTGGATTTTGAAACTGTTTATGGTTTAGGATTTTCCGCATTTTATTGAGTATGTTCAAGAAAAGGGATCTTTTTAGTGCGTTCCTGGAGGGTATCAGAGAAGAAGGGTAATTTCGAGGTCTTTGCCCAGGTGAATGTGCTTGACGATGACTTGTTGGTAGTTCTATGGGGTGGGACAAGGTTACACATCGGGGCTGTCGGAATAGCCCAGCCCCGGCCTGGCTTAAAGGATGCCAAGATGATAAGTGCTACCAGCTCGGTCTTCACCTTTTTGGGGCACAAAGAAGATGTGGTGGCCAAGGCAATGTCAGAGGAGCTGGCCAAGAGGCTTAATAGGAATGTAGTGGTTGTCGCCGGGATGCATTGGGAGGGCTTGCAGGATGAGGGGATAGAAGAGGTCATAGGGATCTGCCAAAGACTTAAAGAGAGGATAATAGAGTGGATGCAGGGAGGATGAAAAGGATCATCGTGGGGATTACCGGTGCCTCGGGTGTTATATATGGGATACGGTTGTTGGAGGTGTTGAGAGAGTTAAATATTGAGACATATTTGCTCCTTACCGCGATGGCCAAAAAAAACATACTCATAGAGACCAGCTTTACCGTAGAGGATGTGGAAGGATTGGCTTATAAGGTTCATAATATAAGAGATTTATCAGCTCCTATATCCAGCGGTTCCTTCAAGACTGACGGGATGGTTATCGCCCCCTGTACCATAAAGACCCTTTCCGGTGTGGCCCATTCATATAATGAAAACCTCCTGATCAGGGCCGCAGATGTAACCTTGAAGGAGAGACGCAGGTTAATTGTGGTGGTGAGGGAGACACCCCTGCATAAAGGTCACCTTGAATTGATGTGTAAGGTTGCTGAGCTGGGGGGAGTTATCCTGCCTCCAGTTCCTGCCTTCTACCATTTCCCCCGCAGTATCGAAGATTTGATCGATCATGCAATAGGCAAAATATTGGACCTGATGGAAGTAGATCACTCCCTTTATAAGAGATGGGAGGGGTGGCCAGGATAGAAATGGAGTTAGTAGTTCGGCACCCCCTCCCCCTAATCCCCTCCCACCAGGGGCTTACTATTACCCACATCTACCCTTCCCCTCCCAGGGGCATATGCTCTAAATTAAACAACCGCAAGAGTATGAATATCGAATACTATCTCACAGCTTAGTCCCCCCTCTATGCCTCCCCAAGAAGAGAGGACTTATGGGTAATACTTAACTTGATTGAGCTTTTGGCTATTGCCTCAGCCGGGGCAGTCTTGCCATGGAGTCGCGCCCGAGCAGCATTTCAATTTCTGGGACAAGCCCCTGAAAGCAGGGTGACCCTTGCGGGTGTGCGAAAAGGATTGACTGGCAAGGTCTCAATCCATAGTAATCAATCCCCTTCATCAGTCAGACTATTTCAATCGTTTGGGCGTACTGGGTGTACATCAGATTTAACTCTGCTTGAAGGTGCCTCATAGAACGTCAAAAGTCTGACACACTGGCAGGTTTAGAATCAAATACACCCACATTTTCCACATCCAGATTCCATACTCAATTACTTGGAATTATTGGAAATTACTCTTCTACCCTATTTTGGCACGATTCCTGCTTGAATATTGAAATGGGATGATATTCCCTTATTGGAATAATTATTTCCGCGGTAGAAGTCAAAACAGTGTTGAGTCAAGGTGCAGAGAACAGGTTGTTGGATTCAAAGGCTATTGCCCAAACAGCTGTGAACCTGCCCTGAAAAAAGATATCAAAGGTAATGAAAGGAGTTTCTCATGCCTGAAAAGCCAGGCTATGAAGAACTGGAACAAAGGGTTAAGGAGTTAGAAAAGGAAATTGTTGGATGGAAGCAGCCGGAGGAGGCGCAGCGTGAAAAAGTGACAGGTGTAGGAGTATTGAAAGGAGGTAAGCCATGCGACTGACAATTGGAAGGAAATTACAATTGGGTATGGGGATACTGCTGCTTTTGTTCGTCCTTGTAGGATTGATCTCATATAATCGAGCAGGATATGTCAGTGAAAAAATTAAGGCCATAACAGAGGTACAATGGCCTATCAGCCATGCATCTTTGGAAATGGAGATCAATTTAATCGGCACCGGCTTTGCCGTACTCGGCTATCTCCATAACCGTGACTTTAAACACCTCCCGCGTATCGAAAAAGGCCAAATGGGCTTCGAAGCATCTCAAAAGAAGTATCATGAATTGGTAGAGAGTGTGGAGGGAAAGGAATTCGGAGCCAATGAGTTCCCGGGCACTGGTATCGGTCTGGCTACGGTTCAGCGCATCATTCATCGCCACGGAGGCCGTGTTTGGGCCGAAGGCACTGTAGACGGGGGCGCGACCTTCTACTTCACACTTTAAAAGCGAGGGGTAACATGGACAGGAAAGCCATCCTGCTGGTAGAGGACAACCCGGATGACGAGGCATTGACCTTGCGGGCACTAAAGAAAAATCATGTTCTAAATGATGTGGTGGTGGTGCGCAATGGGCTCGAGGCACTGGATTATCTCTTCGCCACCGGGGCGTATGCAGACCGTGACAAGAGGGTGATGCCGGAGATCATCCTGCTGGATTTGAAGCTGCCAAAGATGGATGGCCTGGAAGTGCTGCGGCGCATTCGCGCCGATGACCGGACAAGGCTACTGCCCGTGGTAATTCTTACCTCATCCGATGAGGAGAGGGACATTATTGAGGGCTATAAATTGGGCGCTAACAGCTATGTTCGCAAGCCGGTGGAATTTACCCGGTTCGCTGAAGCAGTTCGGCAATTGAAGCTGTATTGGTTGGTCTTGAACGAGGTCCCTCCGAAGGAAAGGACTATTAGATGAGCACACCACTGAGCGTGTTGATTGTGGAGGATTCGGAAGACGACGCCCTGTTGCTGATACGAGAACTGCGCTCTGGAGGCTATAAGCCGACGTTTGAACGGGTAGATACACCCAAGGCGATGAACGCTGCCCTTGAGCAACAGAGTTGGGATATTGTTATTGCCGATTACGCCATGCCCCACTTCAGCGCGCCTTCCGCATTGGGTATGTTGAAGGAAAGGGGGCTCGACCTGCCATTTATTATCGTATCAGGTGCTATTGGCGAAGAGACCGCTGTGGCGATGATGAAGGCCGGTGCACATGATTACATAATGAAAGGCAATCTTGCGCGACTGATTCCTGCCATTGAGCGGGAGATACGCGAGGCTAAAGTGCGGCAGGAGCGCAGGCGGGCGGAAGAAGAAAAACGGAAATTGGAAGCCCGCCTGCTGCTGGCCCAGAAAATGGAGGCCATTGGTACCCTCGCAGGAGGGGTGGCTCACGACCTCAATAATATCCTGTCCGGGCTTGTAAGTTATCCTGAGTTGTTATTGATGGAAATCCCTGAAGACAGCCCCTTAAGAAAGCCAATATTAACCATACAAAAATCAGGAGAAAAGGCTGCTGCTATCGTGCAGGATTTGTTGACTCTTGCAAGAAGAGGGGTTGCTTCTGCGGAAGTGGTGGATTTAAATCATGTTCTTTCTGAGTATTTGAAAAGCCCCGAACATGAAAGGTTGATATCATTCCATCCTGAAGTTCACGTGGAGACCAATCTTGAAACAGATCTATTAAATATCCTGGGCTCCCCTGTTCATCTATCCAAGAGTGTTATGAATTTAGTCTCAAATGCGGCTGAGGCCATGCCCGGTGGGGGAAAGATTTTCATATCCACAGAAAACCGATATATTGATATACCAATAAGAGGCTATGACCATGTAGAGGAGGGTGATTATGTTACCCTTACCGTTTCTGACAGTGGAGTAGGTATCTCTCCGGAGGATATAGAAAAGATATTTGAGCCATTCTACACAAAAAAGGTGATGGCAAGAAGCGGAACAGGACTGGGTATGGCAGTGGTGTGGGGAACCGTAGAAGACCATAAAGGATATATTGATGTTCAAAGCACTGAAGGAAAAGGGACTACATTCACCCTTGATTTTCCGGTAAGCAGAAAAGAATTAGCCAAAGATAGATCCCTCGTATCCATTAAAGATTATATGGGCAAGGGAGAGTCAATCTTAGTTGTGGATGATGTGGAAGAGCAGAGGGAGATAGCATTTAGCATACTGAAAAAACTGGGCTACTCTGTCACATCGGTTTCAAGCGGAGAAGAGGCAGTTGATTACCTGAAAGACAATTCAGCAGATCTATTGGTTTTAGATATGATTATGGAGCCTGGAATTGATGGACTTGAGACATACAAAGGGATCCTTGAATTCTATCCTGAGCAGAAGGCGATAATCGTAAGTGGATTCTCTGAAACAGAACGTGTCAGCGAGGCTCAAAGATTGGGTGCAGGGGCCTATATAAAAAAGCCATTTTTGTTAGAGAAAATAGGGCTCGCTGTTAGAGCTGAATTAGATAAATAAATATATCGGAAGTTCTATAACATATTGATATCAGGCACTTTTCAGCGGCAGTCTATCTGCTGCATCCATTTACGTTATTAGTTATTAGGTAATAGTTCAGCCACAAAGTCACCCCAGTACGATCTGCCGGACCTACGGGGTAAACGAAGACACTAAGATTATAATATAATTCATTTAATGCCATTTTTAATAAACGGTATATGCTGCATCTACAGTTTTTCATCTATTGATTCTTCTCTTTTTGATAAAGTTTTATAATTCATATCCCTTCTTTGTGCCTTTGTGCCTTAGTGGCTGAACTGTTACGTTATTAGTTATTAGTTATTAGAATAACAATTAACTATTAACAATTAACCAATAAACCCGTCATAGCGCGGGGATG
>CAZMUW010000027.1:0-10771 GCA_964569645.1 uncultured Desulfobacteraceae bacterium
CAGAGAATCTGATCGGTGACCATCCCTCTTTCCGCCCCCATCCCCACATGGGCAGGTGCCAGTACAATCCTGTTTTCCAGTTTCAGCTTTCCGATGGCCATCGGTGCGAAAAGGCTTTCATGTTGAGGCAGCATCATTGATTCTCCTCCGTTCTGAAGTGGGCGATCCGGCGGCTCCTTGAAGAAAGGCGCCGGTGCGCCATAGGTTATAGATCATAGCCGATCCGATTTCCGGTCTTTACTCCTCCACCATGGCCACCGCCCGGATCCATCCTGCCGAGGCCTTGTGGGAGGTTCCTGTCCGGTTCGATTCCGGGGAAAAAGCCGACCGTGCTCTCGACCCCCTGTTTGTGGTCCATATATTCGATCTTGGGGATCATCTGAGGCGGATCAGAGGGCAGCCCGTCCTCGATGGCTACATAGGCTGGACCAGGGCTATTGGAAACCCAGGCACTTTTTATACCATATGAAGGCGGCAATCAATCACAATTCGTCTGTTCCGGCAACAAGTCCCCCGATTATTTTGCAATCCCGGGCCCCATGGACGCGCCCGGCATTGAAACCCGGTCTATTAGAAAGATGACCGGTGAATATGGCTTCAGTGAGGTCCTGTTCAACGACGTCGCGAAGCAAAGGTAGCGGGCGGGCATAACAGAAAAAAGACACCCATACCCTTAGACTATCGGCTACTACTAAGGGGAGCACAAAGTAGATCACATAAGAACTGTCATTGCGAGGAGCGTTAGCGACGAAGCAATCTCTGCAATAAGTGTAATAATGAGATTGCGTCGCTCCCTTCAGTCGCTCGCAATGACCATAGGTGACGTTATTCAATGTAAACTATTTTATGCACTCAGTAGTGATGGTTTCGTAAAAAGTCGAAAAACTCCCTCTCCCTCGAAGGGAGAGGGTCGGGGTGAGGGTGAATAATATAGTATTTCAGCCAGTTACATCCCCCTCCCCCTAATCCCCTCCCACCAAGGGAGGGGAAATTGGACTTTTTACGAGACCATCAGTAGTATATTAACAAACCGGTAATGCTCCCATAAATCTGTCCCTTTTTCTATACTTTCTTTTAGTTGTAATAAGTTTCATAATGTAATATTGTGCACCCATAAGAAACTTTAGGGAGGGGAAAAAATGCCAAAAGCCGTTAAGATATCAGATGAGCTTGCTACCAGTGCAGCAGTTTTTGCCAGGGTAGAAAATAGATCGTTAGCAGGACAGGTGGAGTATTGGGCAAAATTAGGAAGAATTGCCGAAGAGAATCCAGACCTGCCTATCTCCTTTATCAAGGATATTCTGATCGGAAGAGCGCAAGTTCAGAGCGAACAAAAGACGCTTTATGCCTTTGGTGAAGAGAAATGAAGAGACAGGTTTATCAGTCTCCGCTCTTTGAAAGGCAGAAGAAATACCTGAGCAAGAAAGAAATTGAACACTTAGACAATGAGATTAAACTCATCCAGGGAAAGCCAGAAATTGGGGAAGCCAAAAGGGGAGAGCTTGCAGGTGTCTGTGTTCATAAATTCAAGGTGGGACGGAAATTATTCCTGTTGGCTTATGAATTGAATGAGTCAGAGATTCTCCTTTTGGCACTTGGGCTCATGAAAATTTCTATCGGGATCTGAAAAGGTACCTCAAGTAAGGAGACAGAGTCAGGTTTCAACAGGCCGTTTTCGCCTTTCTCATTATCTGTCTTGCCAAAGATACATTATACCCCTTTTTCGGCATAACCGGGGCCCGTCCCTTGTCCCTGAGGGACCGTGATAGTTTCTACCCTGGAAGAAACTGGCTGGGGTATAGAATCAAAGAATTTTTTCACATCCTCAATATTAGGCACAATATCCATCTCCGGCAGGGAGGAGACGATGGTCCTGCCGTATGAACTGCTGAGAAGTCGTGAATCAAGTATGGCAACCACACCATGCTCATGAATTCCCCTTATGAGTCTTCCAACACCCTGCCTCAACAGGAGGATAGCAGATGGCAGGGCAAGGTCTGTAAACCACCGTTCTCCCAACCTTCTACACCTTTCGTCATATACCGGATCCCCAGGGGAGCCAAAGGGCATCTTTACAATAACCACCAGACTTAACTTATCCCCTTTTATATCAATTCCCTGCCAGAAGGTAGCGGTTGCCAGAAGAACAGGATTGGGGGTCTCCTTAAACCATTGAATAAGCCTTGCAGGCGGCATATCGCCCTGTGATTTGAAGGGGTTGTCTATCCTGATATTCTCTGAGGCAAAATGGAGATGGCTGTAAGAGGTAAATAGCACCAGGGCCCTGCCCCTGGATGCATTGATAAGCCCTTCTATAATCTTCAAAGACCTTTGTCGAAAGGTCTCGCTGTTTTTCATATCAGGGGGTGGGAGTTCCTTATCAATATAAAGGAGGCCCTGTCTTCTGAAATCAAATGGTGAGCCTATCACCTTTTCTTTAAAGTCTGTGATACCGAGTCTATCCTTTAGGAAACTGAAATCCCCATTCACGGTAAGGGTGGCAGATGTAACAGCCAGGCCCTCATACCCCCTGACCAGCTCACCAAAGGGCCTTCGGGATTCCACAAGGCTGCTCTTAAGCTCCAGGGCCTCCCTGCCCCCTGTCATATAATAGACCCTTCCCTCATCGCCCTGTTTTATGAAATCGTCTATATCCATGGCAAGCGATCTGACACAGGTAATGGTCGTTTCAACCCTGTCCTGTAACTCATCACCAGAGGCCGATTCCTCATAGGCATTCAATCTTGAAATTACTTTATCAAGGGCAAGCAGTTTTCTTAGATTTAGTAAACCTTGTATTACGCTGTCAGGGATTGGATAGGTAGCCCGAAATGCCATATCTCCCCTTTTAAAGAAGGAATCCACAGGGCCTAAGAGATGGTCAACGGCTATCTTCAAGCCTCTCAGGCGATAGAGGAGCCATACCACCCTTGAGTGTCTCAAGATACTGCCTGAGACATGGGAGATGACATCTTCAAGCTGGTGGGCCTCATCGATGATCAATTGTCCATGAAAGGGGAGAAGACTGAAATCCGAAAGCAGGTCGTAGATGAGGAGGTGGTGATTGACCACAAGGATATCCTTCTTGTGGAGTTGTCTGTAATGCCTGTAGTAGAAACAATCATTATAAAATGGACACATCCCGCTGCTACAGTCCTCTGAATCACCACAGACCCTTGCCCAGAAATCAGGTATAAAGGGGAGCTCATCCCTATCCCCTGCCTTTGTCCTTGATACCCATCTGCTGAACCTCTTATAGGGCTCTCCCAGTGCTGCAAACTCCCTCTCCCGCTTTAGGCAGAGATAGTTGTTTTTTCCCTTGAGGATTGCAAAGGAGAACCTCTGAGATAGAGCTTTTTGAAGAAAGACCAGGTCCTTGTTTGCAAGTTGGTCCTGAAGGGCTATGGTGGCTGTTGATACAATGGTCTTCTTCCTTGAGAGTATAGCAGGGATAAGGTAGGCAAAGGACTTGCCAACCCCTGTCCCTGCCTCCACAATGAGCCTCTTTTTATCCCTCAGGCAGGCGAAGACCTCACCTGCCATCTCTATCTGCTGGGGACGATCTTCATAGCCAGGGAAATTCTTCCTCAATATATTGAAGGTGGATGCTAAATCGTCCACGTCTATCACCTGTCTCAAGTTAAGTGCCTAAAGTGAACTAAAGTGACTAAAGTGAGCTAAAGTGCCTAAAGTTATAATTGCCTACTGCCTACTGCTTATTAAGGGCCTAAAGTGCCTAAAGTTTAGAGGAGCAAAAAAGGCCGTCTTCACATGATTCAGGCTGGCTTTTACCCTTGGATTATCTTTTTTGACAGGCCCGCCCTGGCGCGACGTAAGAAAATTTGTTTAGGTTTAGCTATTAATCAATAGATTCTGGATATCGATAGCCGCTTCTCTATTAACCAGGTCTGGGCCAGGGATTAACACGAGTGACAGGATTTCTTATATTTTTTCCTGAACATCCCTGGGCCAGGGAGTAATGGAGTACTGGAGTGATGGGTCCCAAAGAGCATGGAGCAAAGCGCATGGTGCATAGCTGTTGGGCACGCTTAGCGCTTCTCGCTATGTCCTATGCCAATATTGCCCATTACTCCATTACTCCACCATTCCATTACTCCAAAGTTTTCATTCTTATTGCTCAAATCTTAACTGATAGGCAAAGGAGGCATTTATATTAAGAAATTGAACTGTTATATTTTCAGGAAACGATGGAAAGGGTTTTGCCGATCTTATAGCCTCAAGGGCATGTATATCAAGGATTTCGTGCCCGGAGGAGCGGGCTATGTTGCAATCAATAAGATTACCACCACTATCCAGTCTGAAGACTATTAGAAGACTGCCCTGAATATGGTTCTGTCGGGCAGATAATGGATAAATCCAATGATTAAGTATCATTTCCTTTATCACCTTTGTATACGGATGATAGGTAGAATCCCTGGTATCCAAGTAGATAGTTGCCTCTTTGTTTTTCATAGGTGGCTCACTACGAATTTGACTGATAGCAGGATAGTTTTCTCTACTACTATTCATAATCTCTTTAATGGAGAGGCGCATAAAATCTACCTTATAGGTCCTGAGCTTACTCCTGGACCATGTCACAGGGAAGATACCCTGAAAGGCCATAATTGCACTTACATGGATTATGATTGATAAAAGAAACGTGACAAGGATAATCCGGTTTCGCTCTAACCCTGAGTAATAGCTATTTATTGATTCTGCCTGGCTCATTGGCCCATAGCTCCTCATTCTTTTTAAACCACCAATCGCTGCTATCTGTCTTGATAATATCATCAGCCAATCTTTTGGCAAAATCGGTAATAAGACGCTTAACCGAGTATCTCAGCCATTTGGCAGCAGATTTGTTTCCCAGATCCAGTTGCCTTTTTAGCTCCAGGATAAAATCAAGCTGGTCAGCATCATGAGATAATCTTGCCTCGAGGGTTTCTCTGGAATTAAACTCATCGGTTAAGGATACAATTTCTTGGCCAAAAGGGAGTTTTTGGGCTAGATCTCTAACTGCCTTATCCTCATTCACAATGACGTATCCCCTGTTTACATAGTTGTGATCGCCTGTTCTGGCTTCATGAAAATCGTGAAAAAGGCTCATCAGGAAAACCTTTTGCATGTCTGCTTTCGGCTCATTTTTTGCGAGCACGTAAGATATAACAGCAACCCTGAAGGAATGTTCAGCTACTGATTCATTGCCTGTGCCCAAAAATTGGTAGCCAGACCTCGGGGTCTTCTTTAATATGCCTACTTCGAAAAGAAAATTTACGATGTCTCTCATGGGAATTGCTCTCCGGATGTCAGTTGTCAGTAGTGACTGAATGTCATTAACTCAAAGAAATATTTCACTCCCGCAATCTTGTGGGACGGAGCTAACCTGTCTTTGTCAGCTCTATCTCCCCCCAGGCTGCCATTGTTTTACCTATGATCACCACGCCCCCCTTGATATCTTTAGATTCTCTCATTGGCTCAATTGCCCTCTTAAGCTTAGATCCATTGGTGATTCTGTTTCCAAGAGCTGTGGCAGCGGCGTCTGCAATTGATGCAGATTGGGCCACAATACAGACCGCATCGGCAATGCCAAGACTGAGGGAATGTCCTACAGTAGCTGAGGAGGTGCAAATACCTATCGGCATCTGTTTAGGATGTATAATAAGACCGAGTTTATCGCTTAACTGGGAGCTCCCTGCAAAGATGGAAACGGTAACAGGCCTTTTGGTTTTAAGAAAGATATCTCCACCATTTTCGACAATAACTTCATCGGTATGTCTTAGAAGGTCACTACCCACAAACTGGGCTATTGTACCTGCTACTGCTGCCATTGGGCCCACACCAAACACCCTGGTAACCGAAGTCATCTCCCTTATTATCTCAGGGGCAAAAGGATCTTCAGGGTAGGGGAGGAGGGTTGACAAAAAATCTGATTTTGACCTTATATAATCTTCCAGTTGACTCCGGTAGTGATGTGCCCTATCCCTGGTCTGTTTACTAAGATCCCTGGAGGAGCTGACCAGTAGATCAGTTTCCTTGATCAAAACCCTGAATGAGATCAAATCCCTGGGGTGTACCCGTTTTCTGTATTTATGTTCCTTATATACCGGCAAAATCAACCCTATTCCCTGGGGCCTTTCAATCCTTATTGACGCAAGATTCCTATTCGAGTTGGTAGTTAGGCGCCTCTTTGGTTATTATCACATCATGCACATGTCCTTCCCTGAGGCCTGCGGCAGTGATTCTTAAAAATCTTGCCTTGGCCTGTAACTCGTTTATATTGCGGGCCCCAACATACCCCATACCTGCCTTTAGACCTCCAATAAGCTGGTAGATAGTATCTGCTAACGGGCCCCGATAAGGAACCCTTCCTACTATACCCTCTGGCACCAATTTTGATTCTTCTTCTACCGTTTCCTGAAAATAGCGATCCTTGCTTCCCTCCCTCATGGCTTCTATAGAACCCATGGCTCTATATGTCTTATATGTTCTCCCCTGGAAGAGCTCAGTCTCTCCAGGGCTCTCTTCTGTGCCGGCAAGGAGGGAGCCAATCATAATTGATGATGCACCGCCAGCCAGCGCCTTGGTAATATCACCAGAGAATCTTATACCACCATCTGCAATAACTGGAATATTTGCTTTTGCAGCTTCTTGAGCGCACTCCATAATAGCTGTCATTTGTGGGACACCGATACCTGCAATTATCCTGGTCGTGCATATTGACCCTGGCCCTATTCCAACCTTTATTGCATCAACACCGGCTTCAATAAGGGCCCTGGTGCCCTCGGATGTAGCTACATTGCCGGCCACCAACTCTAATTTTGGGAATCGCCTTTTTGTATCCTTTACCGCCTCTATTACACCTAAAGAGTGTCCATGGGCAGTATCAATAACAATAACATCCACATGTGCGGCTATCAGTCTATCAATCCTCTCCTCTCTGTCTGGTCCAACGCCAACTGCCGCACCAACCCGTAATCTACCAAAATGATCCTTGCATGAATGAGGGTATTTTTTTATCTTTTCAATATCCTTTATTGTTATAAGCCCCTCCAACTTTCCCGCATCGTCAACAACTAATAATTTCTCTATCCTTCTTTTATGTAAGATGGTCTTTGATTCCTCCAGGGTTGTCCCAACAGGTACTGTGGCCAGGTTATCTTTGGTCATCACATCTCCAACCTTACTATCCAGGTTTGTTTCAAACCTTAGATCCCTGTTGGTTATAATCCCCAATAAATTCCCCTTTTTCACAACAGGTACCCCGGATATCCTGTATTTGCTCATAATGTTCAGGACCTCAAAGATCTTCTTCTCCGGGTCAATAGTAATAGGATCTATTATCATACCGCTTTCTGATTTCTTGACCTTCTCAGCCTCCAATGCCTGCCTTTCTATAGTCATATTTTTATGTATGAATCCCAAACCACCCTGCCTGGCTAATGCTATAGCCGCTTCCGATTCGGTAACAGTATCCATTGCTGCACTGACAATGGGTGTGTTAAGGGAAATGTTTCTGGAAAGCTCCGTTTTAACCTCTACATCCTTCGGCAAGACAGCGGATTCCCCCGGTACTAAAAGCAGATCACTAAAGGTCAGTCCCTCCTGTATTAATTGGTCATCCATTCTTTTCTCCTTCCATATAATGTATTAAGATACCTTCTAATAAATCAGAATAACTGGATATTATCTCATCTTTCTCAAAATAATCCATAATTTTCATTACCATTAAGGTGCCAGCCAGGATAATATCCTCCCTTCCAGGTTCAAGGCCTTTAAGATTCAGCCTTTCCGCTCCTGGCATCCCCTTCATTTTTTCAAATAGAAGCCCAACATCTTCCTTCTTGATTATAAGACCGTTTATTTTTGTCTCATTAAAATCATCTTCTCCTATACCATGTATCATTGAGGCTAAGGTAACTATAGTTCCTCCTGTCCCTACAATGGAAAAGGTTCCTTTCCTGCTTTCCTTCAAGGACTCAAGCCTTTTTTTGAATGTATCCTCAATATGATTGGTCAGTTGATATATCTCCCTATCCTTTGGGGGATCAGTAATGAGATAATCCTCTGTTAAAATAACTACCCCAAGCTCTATTGATATGGATTTTCCTTCCCTGTTATTGGTCCGGATAAATTCCGTGCTCCCACCACCAAGATCAAAGATAACTAAAGGCTCTCCCCTATGGCCCAGTGAAGACAAAACGCCTCTACAAGTCAGGTCAGCTTCCTCCTGGCCGGAGATAATCTTTACATTATGACCTAACCTTTCAGCAATCAGGGTAATAAAATTATTCCTATTGACTGCCTTTCTAACCACTCCTGTTGCTACTACAACGGGAGAAGAAACACCAAATTGGCCGGCAATGGCAAAAAAATCCTTAAGTGCAGCAATGTTCCTGACCATTGGCCCTGGCTTAATTGTGCCAATTTCTTTCCTGTTGAAGTCCTCACCCAGTCTTGTGATGACCCGCCTTCTTAAAACTGGCTTTAAGGGGGTATCCAACTTAGGTTTTTCAGCAATCAACATCCTTATAGAATTGCTCCCGATCTCTATGGAGGCAAGAGGGGCCATAGTTTTTTCCTTCTTTAATCGGAACTGTTCAGGTAGTCACCAAGGCACCAATTCCAATTTTCAATTTTCAATTTTCAATTGTCAATTGTTTGTGCCTTGGTGTCTTAGTGGCTGAATAGTTACCTTAATCAACGTATCAAGCGAGATAAAGCAGACTTCAGGGCTTCTATCCTTCCAGAATAAAAATGGTCTGCCCCTTCAATGACCTCAAAATGGGCCCCAGGATTCCAGGTATGTATCAAACTCCTTATCTTATCAACTGCTGCAATATCATCTTTGCCACCAGTTACTACTACCTCTATCTTTGGGTTAAAGGATAAAAAGGAAAAATCTAAAAAGGTAACCGGCGGTGATATCATAATTATTCTGTTAAGCATGAATTCAGTGTCTTTAATCCTGGCATTTACCCATGCCCCGAATGAATAACCAGCCAGATCAAGATCTCTCTTTCCTCTATCATACATATAACGTAAGGCCGATCTCACATCCGCCTTTTCCCCTTTCCCCTGGTCATAAACCCCTTCGCTATCTCCTGCACCCCTAAAATTAAATCTCAGGGTGGAAAAACCCTTACCCTGATAGATCGTAACCAGTGTCTCCACTACCTGATTATACATAGTACCTCCATAAAGTGGGTGAGGGTGTGTGATGACAACAGCCCTTTCCCCTTCCTGCATGAATAGGAGACCTTCAATAAGCAGGCCTTCAGAGTGGAATTTTATCTTTTCTTCTATCATTCAAGGTAATGACCTAGTGTTCCCACAGGCTCAATCTATGCCGATAAATCTCTTAAAGAGATTATTCATCTCTCTTTTTAACCTATCTGGCACCAGAGAGAGATCCTTATCGGATAAAATGGCAAAAGTGGCCTCTCCTTTGACTAAAATATTGTTATCTTCATCTTGAATCAATCCTCTGGCCTTGCATAAACGCCTGTTTTTCCCTTCTATCATCTTACCTTTAATGGTCAACAATCTGTACAATGGAACAGGCCTGATGAACTTTATCTTTATACGTCTCGTAACAAAAAAAATCCTCCTGAAATATATCACAGTCCACGACATGACCTCATCTAAAAGGGTTGATGCGATCCCACCGTGAGCCATATTTTCCCATCCCTCATAATTCTTTTCCAGGGTTATATCTGAACAAACATACTCCCCCTGTCTGTAGAAACTTAGATTAAGCCCTATTGGGTTTGCAGTTCCACAGGCAAAACAGCTATGGCCTTCCATTTTAGGAATACTCTCTACAATTTCATCCACCGTCCTTTACCCTGTTAGAGAGAAGTTTTGCCCAGCAATATCTTTATCCCCCCCATCATCTTCTTGACTATCTTCCCACGGAGGGACAATCAAGAAGCGAGAAACTTTTCCTCACGATTTAGAGGACCTTCAATATAGTAGATATAAAGGTTCTGGTAAGGGATAGGGGTGATTGTATGATCAATTTTTATAGCACTCAACACTTGCCTGGCCTTTCCTATTTCAGGAAAAATTTATATAATGAATGTTGTCATTTTTTACTCCTGTCTGCAAGGATATTTATTGACATGGTAGAAGATTTTTCGTAAAAATATGCCTTAAAAAGATCAGTAATAATTTAAGAGTATAGGAAATCCCATTTTTCAACCAATAAAAACCGGCCCAAAGCATGTGATGGTCATTTTTGTTCCTTTAACTTTAGGCACTTTAGGCACTTTAAACTTTAGGCACTTAACTCGAGAGGATTAGCCTTGTTGAGATCATTTAATATAATTTGTCCATTTTGTGAAGATATCTATCCCTTTCCAAATAACATTGATAAAATTTACAGGTGTCAATGTGGAGCAGTATATAAAATCGCCTTGCGGTCTGATATGGAGGATGCTGTGGATGGGTTAGTAAAGTTCTTTATGAAAGATGGGGACTCTTTAAAAATTAGATCGGAAAATAACATATTATGCCATGTGGTTGTCTATGAAGATATACAGAATCTAATAAAAATGAAAATGGAATATGAGGCAGTTAAATATATTCGCCAGATCCAAAGCTTTGACCAGAATTACCCTCAAAAAGTTGGTCTTGTCTGGTTAGGTACTTATAAATGAAGACATTTCCGCTTTAAATAATTTCAATCTTTACCCTGTTAGGATACTCTATGCTTCTGCAAAGGGATGGTATGCTGGTTAGAGCGCCCTGTGTGAAATTCTAACAGGGTTTA
>CAZMUW010000028.1:0-10495 GCA_964569645.1 uncultured Desulfobacteraceae bacterium
CCCTGGCCCAGACCTAGTTTATAAGCTTATTGGTTTGATTCTATGGTTAAGGCATGGCCTATATGCTTCACAGGATCACTCAACCCCGTCGCACCAGGGCGGGCTGGCCTATAAGCTTAATAGACTGATTCGAATACATACTGGCTTATAGACTTCCTATGCTGATTAGAGCACATAGCGCCAGGGCAGGCTTTAGGCACTTATGTTGATTGCTTAAATATCTAATTCCGTTACCTCCAGGGCATTATTCTGAATAAACTCTCTTCGGGGTTCAACCTTATGGCCCATAAGCAGGGTAAAGATCTCGTCCGCGGCTATGGCATCCTCAATTGTCACCCTTACCAGACTCCTTCTTTCCGGATTCATCGTTGTCTGCCATAATTGTTCGGGGTTCATCTCACCTAAACCCTTGTATCTCTGGATCGTGACGCCCTTCTTTGCTCTATCCACCAGATACTCAACAAGTTCTTCCTTTGTTTCTATCTTTGTTTGGCTCTTTTCATCACCACCTAAAAAGAAAGGCCCGTCCAGGTCTTTAAGTTCTTGATTGAGTTTTAATAGCTTTTGAAATTCGGGCGAAGTCAGGAACTCCCAATTAAGCCTAAAGAGGGATCCATTACTCCTTTGATCCCGTAATAGTAATTCATACCTATTATGCTCTTCATCAAACACTGTTTCTTCCGTAGTAAAAGCCTCTCTCTCTAATTCTCTAGATAGGGAGGTAATCAGGTCTTTGTTTTTTGTGTGATTCTTATTAATATCTCTTTGACGTAAGAAATCCAGGAACCTGCTAGTATAGCCTTTTTTTGTTAAGGTGTTGGTTTTATCGAGATAATCAATTAATGTATATAGTAATAAACGGAGCTTTTTGCCTGAAATCTTTTTTTTCCCATCTATCTGAACTGTTTCCTTTTCCGAAATTCTATCTATAAGATAAGAATTGTAACTATGCTCATTGTGTAAAAACACCTCTGCTTTTCCGTCTTTTATTCTATAAAGGGGAGGTTTTGCCACATATAAATGGCCTTCTTCCACGAGATCTGGCATTTGTCTGTAGAAAAAGGTCAAAAGAAGGGCTCTTATGTGAGATCCATCAACATCAGCGTCTGTCATGATGATCACTTTGTTATAGCGAAGTCTTGAAAGATCATATTCCTCCTGGCCTATGCCTGCCCCCAACGCGGAGATTATTGTTTTTATCTCAGTACTTGACAGCATCTTATCAAAACGAGCTTTTTCGATGTTAAGTATCTTTCCTCTAAGGGGTAAAATTGCCTGAAACCTTCTATCCCTTCCTTGTTTCGCAGATCCACCGGCTGAATCTCCTTCTACCAAGAACACCTCGGACCTCTCAGACTCCCTTTCTTGGCAGTCAGCAAGTTTTCCTGGTAAAAAACTATCGGAGAGAACTCCTTTTCTCCTGGTCAAATCTCTCGCTTTTTGCGCAGCTTCTCTTGCTGTTGCTGCCTCAATAACTTTATTTAGGATATTCTTTATTATAGATGGGTTTTCCTCAAATATAGTGGTGAGCTTTTCATTTACCAGGTTTTCAACCAAGCCCTTTACTTCACTGTTCCCGAGTCTGGTTTTGGTTTGACCCTCAAATTGTGCCTCTCTTAGCTTAACACTTATAACCCCGGTAAACCCTTCGCGTACATCATCACCGGTGAGTTTTATGTGTTTATTGTGCTGACTTGTTTGCAGATAAGAATTTATACTTCTTGTTAAGGCTGACTTAAAACCACTTAGATGGCTACCACCCTCCTTTGTGTTGATATTATTGGCGAAAGAGAATATCTTTTGGATATAGGAATGGCTATATTGAAATGCTACTTCAATAGCAACACCGTTTTTCTCCCCATGTATGTAGACAGGTTTAGGATGTATAACATCCTGATTTTGATTTAAATACTCTATAAAGGATACTATACCTCCTTTATGAAAAAACTCTTTTTCCCTCTCTGTCCTATCATCACAAATAGTTATCTTTAACCCTGTGTTTAGAAAAGTCAACTCTCTCATCCTTTGGCAAATAATATCAAAACTAAAATCTATACTATCAAATATCTTCTCGTCAGGTCTAAAATGGATGCTGGTTCCTCTCTTTTTTGTCTTTCCTATTACTTCTAACGGGCTAACTGTTACACCTCTCTCATACTTCTGATGATAAACATTACCGTTTAAATATACCTCTACCTCCAGATACTCAGAGAGCGCATTTACAACAGAAACACCAACACCATGTAAGCCTCCGGATACTTTATAACTTTTATCATCAAATTTACCTCCTGCATGGAGTTTTGTCATTACAACTTCAAGGGCCGGTAATTTTTCTGTTTTATGTATATCTACCGGTATTCCCCTTCCATTATCTTTTACAATCATACTGTTATCGCTTAGTATCCTTATATCTATCTTATCACAGTAACCTACTAATGCTTCATCCACACTATTATCTACAACCTCATATAATAAATGGTGAAGCCCTTCTGTTGATGTGTTCCCAATATACATGGCCGGTCTTTTCCTTACGGCCGTTAAATCTTTTAAAACCTTTATACTCGACGCGGCATATTTATTTATTGTCATACCTTAAACCCTCATTGGCATAATTAAACCCAGGAAACCATCATCTTGGTCTCCAGTAATTAAACATGGGCTTGTCTGGTCTTTAATATTTAAATAGATTATATCACTGTCCATAGGTTGAAGGGCATCTATAAAATATCTTGGATTAAACCCCATCTCTATTAGCTCACCATCATATTTAATCTCTATCTTCTCATCCACATTACCTAAATCGGGATTTACAGAAACCATCTCTAAATAATCTACTCCTATTTTAATCTTTACTCCTTGATATTGATCACTCCTGATTATCATCATCCTCCTCATAGCTTCTAATAAAGGCCTTCTATTAATAGTTATGATATTTTCTTTATCTTCTTTTTTTGTAGGGATCACGTTTTGATAGTCAGGAAATTTTGCATCTAACAATCTTATTACAATCAGGGCTTTTCCTTTCCTGGCCACAAGATTGTTTTGTTTTAACCCAAAAAGGATGTTTCCATTCTCTAAAGTAAGTTTATTTAGCTCTGATAAACCTTTTTTAGGGATCATAACACCTTGTTTCATCTCTATTTTTTGGATATCGGGTATTTTTTTATCAATTAATGAGAGTCTGTGGCCATCTGTGGCAACCATTCTTAAAAAATCCTCCCCATCCTTATTTATTGTTTCCATAAAAACACCCGATAATTTAAAACCAGCCTCTTCCATAGTTATCGAGTAGATTGTTTTATTAATCATTTCTGTTACTATCTTACTTTCTATTTCAATCATCACTATATCCTCTGGCTCTGTTAAAACAGGGAATTCATCGGCAGGAAGACAGGACAGGTTATATCGGGCATTATTATCTGAGATATAAATCCAGTTATTTTCTTTCTCTGATATATAAATTTTATTACTATTTGTCTCTCTTGTAATATCAAGAAGGTTTTTACCAGAGATTGTTATACTACCCTGTTCTATAATTTCAGCTGGGTAACTATCCTGAAAACCGATCTCCAGGTCTGTCGCTGATATCTCAAGCTCATTTTCCTTAGCTGTTAAAAGGACTGTTGATAGTATAGGCATATGACTCCTTTTTTCCAGTATCCCTTGAACCCGAGAGATACCCTTTAAAAGAGTTTCTCTGTCAATCTTTATCTCCATTTTTACTCCAATATTTTAGATTATTCTTAGTAATTATAATTATTAATTATATAAGCTTAATAGTAATAATATAGTCCTACCCTTTGTTTAAAATTTAACTAATTTATTTGTTTAATTATATTTTTTATATCTAACTATGTTAATAAAGATGATGAATATTTTATATTAAACCTCAAGCTTTATCTATAAGCTTTACCTATTTGCCTTCCTGATACCGAGTTGATCCTGTGCAATGATAAACTTACAGATATTGGTTGATCCTTCCACCATACCATAAGGAGGTGCATCTCGGTAATAACGGGCCACTGGATACTCAGTAGAATAACCATAAGCCCCAAGGATACTCATAGCGTATCTGGAGCATTTATAAGCTATCTCGCCAGCAAGATACTTGGCTTGAGCCACTTCCATATTATTACCCAGATTTCCCTGGTCTTTCTGCCATGCTCCTTTATAACAAGATAATCTGGCGGCCTCAATCTCGGCGACCATCTGTGCAATCATATCCTGGTTCATCTGAAACGCCCCGATTGGCTGCCCGAATTGCTCCCGCTCCATTGCATATTTGGTTACCGCATCCAGACAGGCCTGTGCCAGGCCAACACCTCCAGCCGCACAAGAAAGACGGGAATTGCCAAGAGAGCCAAAAAGGATCTTAACACCATCTCCTGGCTTACCTATGATATTTTGCTTAGGAACTTTGGTGTTTTCCAAAATAATTTCACCGGTTGGTGTAGCATGTGTGCCTGTCTTATTCAAGTCTGTTGTGGTAATATTATTAAAATTCTTCGGCTCTATCACAAAAACTGAGAGCCCTTTACTTCCTTTGGAGCGATCTGTGTATGCATAGTAGATCACTGCATCAGCAACACTTGCATTAGAGATCCAGGTCTTGGAACCGTTCAGGAGCCAGTGATCTCCTTTGTCTTCTGCAGTGGATTTCATAGACATAACATCAGATCCAGCGTTAGGCTCGGTCATTGCGAATGCCCCCACATATTCGGCACTCACCAGCTTAGGGATATATTTCTTTTTTAATTCCTCACTACCATAATGATGAATAGTGAATGAATTCCCTGTCATCTGCATATTAATCTGAACCCTTAGTGCACTGGAGCCACGGGCTACTTCCTCGGTTAGTATAATGGCTGCCAGCCAACCCATTTCGTTTCCCCCGTATTCCTCAGGGATAACCGTTCCGAAAAAGCCTAGTTCACCCATGGGTTTAATAGCCTCTTCATAAGGGAAATAGTGATTTTCTTCCCATTCATCCGCAAATGGAGCAATTTTCTCATTTACAAAATCACGGACGGTGTCTCTAAGCATCTGAAGTTCCTCAGATAATTCAAAATCCATGTTTCTTGCATCCTTTATTTAAGATAATCTTTACTAAATCCCACTAAAAATAGCCTAAAGTTATAATCAGGCCTTAATTTCACGAAAGCTGGTGAGGCTTTAATATGGTCTAAAAATAGGGATTAATACATCGTCTTTATATTGAAGTATAGAATATTACGTGCTTATTTACAATAGATTTATTGGGGCTGCCAGTAACATTCAAAACCCAAAAATCATTTATATGATTATTTACCAAGACAAAATCTGCTAAAGATGTTGTTGAGGATCTCTTCGCTGGTTTTGTTTCCTGTTATTTCATCTATAACATCCTTTGCCCATGAAAGATCCGCAGCCACTATTTCCAAGGGAAAACCATTTTTTAAGTTTGTAGAGGCATTTTCTAAAAATGTAACAGCCTTAGTTAATGCCATTTTATGTCTTAGATTAGGAACAATAGGTGTTGGAGATATATCTATTTTTTTATCCATAATCTTATTAAAAATCGCCTTATTAAGTCTTTTAAACCCTTCTCCTGTAAGGGCTGAAACTTTAACCTTTGAAAGGTGTTTAAATGTAGAATCGATATTTTCCTCACTAAATTTTACCGGAAGGTCGATCTTATTTATAAGCACTATAGTATTATTTTTATCAACTTCTTTTAATAGGCTTAGATCGTATTGATTTACAGGTCTACTCCGGTCAATGACCAGAAGGGTTAAATCGGCTAAGGTAAGTTGAGTCTTTGTTAAATCTACCCCTTTTTTCTCAACCTTTCCTTTTACCTTTCGTATACCAGCTGTATCTATCAGCTTTAAAGGAATCCCGTCAATATTAACCATACACTCAAGAATATCTCGGGTTGTGCCGGGAATAGGCGTGACAATAGCCCTCTCTTCCTGTAAGAGCCTGTTCAGGATGCTTGATTTGCCAACATTAACTCTCCCGACTATCACTACAGCAACACCTTCATGCCATATCTTTCTCTGGGCGTAAGCGTCTATAAACTCTTTAATTGGTTTTGAGATCTTTTTGTTTATCTGATCTGCTATGTTTGATCTCGTTATTATAATAGATTCTTCATCAGGAAAATCTATCGAAACCTCTATTCGAGCAAGGATTTCAATGATTGCCTGTCTAATTTCCTCAATTCTTCTCTTAAACCCTCCAGCAAGCTGACTGGCTGCCAACTGCACTGACATATCACCTTTGGCATTTATTAGGTCTATGATTGCTTCAGCCTGGGTTAAATCAATCCTACCATTCAGAAAGGCCCTAAAGGTGAATTCCCCGGGATTAGCTAACCTGGCACCTTCTTTAAGAATTATTTGAAGTATACTTGATAGGATTGCATAGCCGCTATGGGAGTTAACCTCGACCACATCTTCGCGGGTATAAGAGAAGGGAGCATGCATGATAGCCAATAGAACTTCATCCACAGGAAGGTTTGATTTTGGATCGATAATATGGCCTAAGTAAAGACGAAAACTATCAAATGATTTGATAGGCCGCTTTGATTTAAAAATTTTTCGTGCAATATTTTCCGCATTACATCCACTTATCCTGATTATTCCTATACCCCCTACCCCTATTGGTGTGGCTATAGCAGCAATGGTTTCCTCTTTATCATACATAAGTAATAGTTCAGCACCCCCTCCCCCTAACCCCCTCCCACCAGGGCTGAGCCGTGCACACACTTGACACAGGGGGAATGTAAGTATTGGGTTTTAATGAAACTTTTTTAAACCGCAGAATATTGAACAAGGAATATCGAATGTCGAAGTGAACACTTCATGATTCTGCGGTTCCTTGTTCGACATTCGATATTCCATGTTTTTAGATAGTTAAAACCACATCAAAAATTACCTTCTGTGTCTAGTGTGTATAAAGACCAGCCCTTGAAGGGTTAGGGTGGGGGTGGGGGTGAACGATTATATATAATAGAAAAAGAAACTTGCAGCTAACCATTCTATCTTTCATCAATCTTCTTTTTATTTTGGAATAATAAAAACCTTTTTAAAGATGCCTTCACCCTTACTTTTTGTTGATATCTGGTGATCTCCTTTGAGTGCAAGATGAACTATTCTTCTGTCGTGTGGACTTATTGGATCTATAATGACAGTTTTTTTTGTCTTTTTAGCTTTTTCGCCCATCTTAAATGCCAGCCTCTTTAAGAATTCCTCCCTTCTTTGCCTGTAATTCTCGGAGTCAACGATCACCTTTACCTTTTTTTCAGATGCCTTATTCACTACCTTATTGACAATAAATTCTAGGGCTTCCAAGGTCTTCCCCCTATGTCCGATTAGTGTTCCAGGGTTATTTCCTTCAATAATATTTAAAATAATATCATCACCTCTTTTCTCAGCAGATATCTTTGTACCCACAGATATCAGTGAAATTATCTTTTTTAGGGTTTCTTGGGCAACCACCATACTGTTATCCTTTTTTGGTGTTACCCTAATCTTAACCTTCTTGCTGCCAACTATACCAAAGATTCCAGTAGATCTACTTTCTAAGACCTCTATATCAAGTTCCTCTTCACCCAAATGAAAATGTTTACAGGCCTTTTCAATAGCCTCTTGCGTTGTTCTAGCTTCTATTTCTAAGGATGACATAAAATTTTCTCCTAACATTAACTCGATTGCCTGCTAATCCTATATTGTTGAGCGATCGATAGTATATTGTTTACTAACCAGTAAAGTACCAAGCCAGAGGGAAAATTAATAAACAAGAATGTAAATACAATTGGTAGAAGCATCATCATCTTGGCCTGAGCCGGATCCCCTGGAGATGGTGTCATTTTTTGCTGGATAAACATGGATGCCCCCATTATTAGGGTTAACACGGGTATGCCGTAAGGGGGGGTCATAAAAGGAACCTGGAAAGGGAAGGAGAAAAGCCTGTCAGGTGCAGAGAGATCATTAATCCATAGAATAAAAGGGGTATGCCTTAACTCTATTGAATTCGGTAAAACCCGAAAGAGGGCGAAAAAAACAGGGATCTGAATTATCATAGGTAAACAACCTCCCATGGGATTAATCTTGTATGTTTTATAAAGGCTCATGAGCTGTTTATTCATCTCTTGCTTGTTCCCTTTATATTTCTCTCGTATCTTGGCCATCATGGGTTGAAGCTTCCTCATTTCCTTCATGGATTGATAACTTTTATGGGTAAGGGGCCAAAATAGTATCTTGATAAGGATGGTAAGCAGGATAATTGAAATCCCATAATTAGCTACGTATTTATTGAAGAAACGAAGGGTAACCAAGAGGGGTTTTGCAATAATATCAAACCATCCAAAATTAATGGCCTTTTCGAGCTTTCTGCCTGAGTCCTTTAAGATATAGAGATCTCTCGGGCCCAGATAAAGGGCAAAATTCTCTGTTGCCTTCTGGTGTTGCCTGAGGTTGAGTGAGGGAGTAATATAAGTTATTCTGACCTCACCATCAGGAAGGGTTGTGCCTTTTGCAGTTGCTTTCTTGTCTTCCTCATTGATTATTGCGGTCATAAAATACGCTTCTTCATAAGCAATCCAGGATATCTGGCCAGAAAATAGCTCATCCTCTATTTTTTTGACCTTAACCTCTTCTAACTTATTGCCAAGAAGAAGGGCCATACCCTCAAATGCATAATGGCTCTTTTTTGTCTCTTGAGGGAAATGGGCCAGGTTTAATAAAAGATTATCATCAATTATGTAGTCAGATTTATTATTGATGATTATTGACAGGTCAATCCTGTAGCTATCAGCATAAAAAACAAACCTTGTTGTTATCTCTATTCCCTGAGGTGATTCCCACTCATAAATCAATTCCTTTGGCTGATCACCTGTTCTGATAGTAATACCCTGGCGATTTACCTTATAGGTAGCCCAGTTAGCGTTGGGTATGCTTTGTCCAGAGAATCCAAGACTGAAGCCAGATCCAGCTTTATTCTTAACGTGAATTAATTCTTTTAAGGGAGAGTCTTTCTCAAGCCTGGACAGGTAATTACTCAGTCTAAAGCTCTTAATGAGTG
Source organism: uncultured Desulfobacteraceae bacterium (assembly GCA_964569645.1). GTDB lineage: Bacteria > Desulfobacterota > DSM-4660 > Desulfatiglandales > B25-G16 > JABXJZ01. Next base: position 9,067 of record CAZMUW010000028.1, read on the forward strand.
GACCAGAACCAGAAAAGATAGCTGTATAGAGCTCTGTTTCGACTTTGATATCTTTGGACCCTCTTCCTGCATCTAGCGTAAGGTCCTGCTTTGGGCCTGATGGTATTATTCTGTCTTCTAAAAATGGTTGGCCTTGATCTCTTTTGGGTATCGGCTGTTTATCAATTGGTCTGTCTGTTGGCTTTGGGGAAAAAACAATGGACCAGACAAGGAAGACAAGAAATGATAAGCCTAAAGCCAACACAGTTCTTTTATCCATAAATAAGTCCCTACCTTAAAAAATGTTAAATTATAATAGCTAATGTCAAAATTATCAACATATGCTCTTTTTTGGCAAGCAAAGGAGATGTTTACCTGGGTGGATCATAGCCGCCCGGATGAAAGGGATGGCATTTAAGAATCCTAATTAAGGTGAGGAATCCTCCTTTTATTATACCGTTTTTATTGATGGCAAGGGAGGCGTAAGCAGAACATGTGGGTATAAAACGACAAGAGGTTGGCAGAAAGGGTGACACTATTATTTGATAGAGTTTAATTAGGGCTATTACATATGTTCGGGGTTTTAAAAAAGGGGCCATCATTTTTTAATAGCAAGTCTCCTAACTCCTCTTGTACCTTAAAAAAGTTTAACTTATCGCTTTCTTTTAAAGCAATAATCATAATATCGTATCCCCCTGGAATCTGTTGTTTGTTAAGCCTGAAGAATTCTCTTATCAATCGCTTAATCCTATTTCTTTTTACAGAATTCCCAACCCTTTTACTGGCTGTTATGCCTAATCTGGTAAAATTCCTCCTGTTTTGTTTTAGGATACCAACAAAACTCTTAGTATAATACCTATTTCCATGGAGATTTAGATTAATGAACTCTGCCCTTTTTAATATCCTTTCCTCTTTTTTAAAGGAGAATGAACCCATCTCAAAAGCCTACCACTAACAATAGGGCACTAATCCTTTGCTTGATTGACATGTTAGACGGACAATCTTTTCCGTCCTTTTGCTCTTCTTCGTCTTAGCACATTTCTACCTCCTTTGTCACTCATTCTGGCCCGAAAACCGTGCACGCGAGATCTTTTTAGATTGCTTGGCTGAAATGTTCGCTTCATAAATTAAATCTTTCTCTTAATGAAAAATTAGTTATCTCTCTTTCAACTATCTTTCTAATCATAGCTTAGGTGATTTGTCAAGATAAAAGAGCTAGACAGTCAGGGCCACGTCATAGTGAAATATAACCTATTGATTTTTGAACGGCAACCATCTTAACCGCTCCACCAGATAAAAAAATAGGGAAAAATATTTTATATTTGATAAATCTTTGAAAATTAAGTATTATAAGCAGGGTTTGGAGATAAAGATAATTTTTGACAGGAGACACCAATGTTATTAGACCCTATATTTGGTTTATTCTCTAATGACCTGGCCATTGACCTGG
>CAZMUW010000029.1:0-10180 GCA_964569645.1 uncultured Desulfobacteraceae bacterium
ATTTTTGTTCCTCTAACTTTAGGCACTTTAGGCACTTTAAACTTTAGGCACTTAACTTGATAGTATAGGAATTCTTTTTTTGGACAGGATATACAGGATGTTCAGGATATAAAGAAAAAAAGAAAATCTTGTTAATCTTGTTAATCCTGTCAAAAAAGATAATCCAGGGGTAAAAACCAACCCGAATCATTAGAAGACGGTCATTTTTGTTCCTCTAACTTTAGGCACTTTAGGCACTTTAAACTTTAGGCACTTTAAACTTTAGGCACTTAACTTGATATAAGTCTAATCACCAGTCAAGACGAATTATATCAAGAATAAAGGAGTAATTCTAAAATTCCACCGAAGAGGTCACGCTCGAGATGGGGGTCCGAATATAGAAAAAAATGGGTGGATGGATAACAAAGTGTTCGAGCAATAATGCTTAAAATATTTTAGCAAAGAAAGGTGGATTTGTTATGAAAAAGGTGTTTCTTTCCATATTATGTTTTATGTTGACTATCTGTTTACCGTTAAGCTTAACCGCACAAGAGAAGACGATCAAGTTGAAGCTCGCTACGGTTATCCCCTCAAAGCACGCTTATAATGTGGGGGGGAGGGAATTTGCCAGGCGCATCAAAGAGGCTACCGGAGGAGCCATTGACATTCGTGTCTTTCCGGGAGGCCAACTCGGAAAGGGGGAAAGAGAGCTTCTTGAAGGGATGCAAATTGGGGCCATTGATATAGCAGTAACCGCTACAGGTCCTATCTCCGGGTTTAGCCCAAGCATGATGGTGTTGGACTTACCTTTCCTTTTTCGAGACTGTAAGCATGTCGACGCAGTGCTTGACGGTCCTCTGGGGCGAAAACTCCTGGATGATCTGGAGAAAAGCAAGCTTAAGGGTCTGGCCTTCTTTGAGAATGGATTTCGGAATTTTACCAACTCTGTTCGTCCTTTGTTAAGACCCGAGGACTTCAAGGGGCTGAAGTTTCGAACAATGGAAAATCCGGTTCATCTTGCCTCGGTTCGCCAACTCGGTGCCCAGGCTGTCCCCATGAGTTGGGGTGAAGTCTATACCTCCCTCCAGACAAAGGTGATTGATGGGCAGGAGAACCCGGTGGCCATCATTCACGCCTATAAACTGAACGAGGTTCAAAGGTATTTGAGCCTCACAGGACACTTTTACTCACCAGCACCATTGACCATGAGCTTAAAGAAGTTTGAATCCCTCAAGCCGGAATGGCAGAAGCTTTTCATAAAAACAGCTGTGAAGGTGGCCGCTTTTGAAAGAAAAATCATTCGAGATAATGAACAGAGGCAGCTTGAGGATCTAAAGGCCTGGGGAATGGATATCAGGACTGTGGATAAAGGCATCTTCTTCAAGGCCATGCAGCCGGTTTACGACAAATACATTAAACGGTATCCGGATTGGGAACAGGTGATCAAAAAAATCACGGAAACGAAATAAGCCGGAAAGGGAAGGTTCTTTGGAGCGAACAAGCGATATAGTTAATCGAATTGCGGAGATCGGAATCTTTTTTATTATCTCCATCATGGCTGTGGTTGTATTTGCCGAAGTCATCTTCCGGTATGCTCTTCACCTTCCTCTTTTCTGGACAGAGGAGTTCGCCAGGTATTGCCTGGTATGGTCTTCCCTGCTAGGGGCCGGCGTTGCCCTAAAGAGGGGTGAGCATATCGCCGTGACATTTTTTGCAGATAAACTTCCAAAGGGAATTCAACTTTGGACGGCCCTTTTTGTACAGATATTTATTGCTGCCTTGGTTGGGGTGATTTTCTGGGGGGGTCTCTATCTGGTCATAATAACGCGCCATCAATTGAGCCCTGCCTTGCGGATTCCAATGTCATGGCCGTATATGGCTGTTCCCGTTGGTTCTTCGATCATGTTATTCCATGAATTTACCTTTATTTGCATGCGATTAAAGGAGATGATCACAGGTGGTAGATGCAATGACGGAGTAATCGGAAGGTAAACCAAATGTTAATCCTATCCTTGCTCATCTCTTTTGCCTTTTTTCTCCTTATAGGTATCCCCATTGCCTTCGTCCTGGGACTGACTCCCCTTACGGCATTTTTATTCCAGGGACAAATCCCTCATATGCTAGTCGCCCAGCGGATATTCACCGGGATTGATAACCCGGTACTGATGGCAATTCCATTCTTTATTCTTGCCGGCAACATCATGAGCGCTGGTGAAATGACCCAGAGATTGGTGGCCTTCTGCAATATTCTCGTGGGGGCATTCCGAGGGGGGTTGGCCTACATCAATGTGATCATCAGTATGTTTTTTGCGGGAATGACTGGTGCTGCTGTAGCGGATACGAGTGCCGTTGGATCCATCCTGATCCCAGCCATGAAAAAAGAGGGTTATGATGTTGGCTTCTCCACTGCGGTAACAGCTACATCCTCCACTATCGGTCCCATCATCCCGCCCTCAATACCATTTATTATTTACGGCGTTCTGGGAGAGGTCTCCATCGCCTCCCTTTTTCTAGCGGGCGTTATTCCGGGGATATTGTTAGGATTACTCCAAATGGCTGTGGTCGCCTATTACGCTCGTAAAAGAAGCTATCCTAAGGGATCTCTGATATCGTTCAGGGAGGCTTTAAAGGCTACTTTTGATGCAGCACTGGTTCTGATGATGCCCCTCATCATCCTGGGAGGGATCTTGACCGGGATATTCACCCCTACCGAAAGTGCTTGTATCGCCGTTTTTTATGCCCTTATCATCAGCCTGTTTGTATACCGGGATATCAGGCTTGTAGATCTACCAAAAATTATAATAAAGACAGGAGTTACCAGCTCGCTGGTTATGCTGGTTATCGGCACCGCAAGTATTTTTTCATGGCTCCTGGCCAGTGAAGAGATCCCCCAATATCTAACCGAGGCGGTCATTAATATAACCCACAACCGCATTGTCATTCTACTGCTTTTAAATATCGCCTTGCTCATAGTAGGGACATTCATGGAGACCACGGCTTCCCTGATCATTCTAACCCCAGTCTTGCTTCCTTTAATGAACAAGATAGGAGTAGACCCCCTGCATTTTGGCGTTATACTGGTACTCAATCTGGTGATCGGCCTTACCACCCCCCCTGTTGGAGTGTGCCTCTTCATTGCCTGTGCCATTGGAGAGATAAAACTCGAACAAATCACCAAGGCCATGCTCCCTTTCCTCTTGGCCTCCATCACCGTACTCCTTATTGTAACCTACTGGGAATCCCTGGTTATGGTTATTCCCAAATTATTCGGTTATGAGCCACTGGTCCATTGAGGTTAAGGGGAAATCCCATTTTTCGGTGACGGTTAGGGTAACGAAGCCCGTATCGGTTACGGCAATGGTAATATAAAGAAAGACGGTAGACGTGACCGCTGAACGATACGGGCATCCCCGACGGTATAGTCGGGACAGGCTCCACCGTAACCATTAAACGTTACCCCTTAGAAAAGCTTGGTCTTATTTGCCGTAACAATTAACTGCTGTGAACTTCTTTCTGTAAGACTCTAATAGGGGCGTAAGTCTTCTTTCCGGGGTCTTAACGTTCTTTAACCTCTCTTTTATCTCCGCATCGCTTAATTTAATATTTAGCCTTCTGTTTGGAATATCTATCTCTATAATATCACCATCTCTTATTGCCCCGATTGCTCCGCCATTATAGGCCTCCATTTCAACATGCCCAATGCATGGTCCTGTGGTGGCACCGGAGAATCTTCCATCGGTGATTAATGCTACCTTTTTATACCCAGCCCCCTTTATTGCATCAGTTGGTGTTAACATTTCAGGCATTCCTGGTGCTCCTGCCGGTCCCTGGAAGGGCAACACAACAACATCTCCTTCAGCAATCTTTTTTTCTTCAATTGCATCGAGTAAATCTTTTTCAGTATAGAACACTTTTGCAGGTCCTGAATGAACCATCATTTCTTTTTCAACAGCAGTTCGCTTTATTATTCCACTGTTCGCAAAATTTCCTCTTAATACTGCTATGCCGCCTTCAGAATGGTATGCATTAGCCGGGGTCCTAATAATATCATCATTCAATACCTTTCCTTCCTCTGCTATTTGCTTTATTGATTTTTCGTTTACCGTTGGAGAGTCTTTTATCATATCTTTCAAGCGGTTAAGAACTGCGGGAATGCCCCCGGCTTTGTCAATATCTGCCATCTCATGAGGCCCCGCAGGGATTATCGAGCATATATTCGACATTTCTCTTGAAATCTTATCAAACATATCTACATCGATGTCAACGCCTGCTTCTTTCGCTATTGCTGGAATGTGTAAAACAGTATTTGTTGAGCCACCCATCGCCATATCTACTCTAATAGTGTTTTCAAAGGCATCCTTTGTCATTATATCCCGTGGCTTGATATCTTTTTTCACTAACTCTACAATTCTTTTCCCCGATTCATACGCCTGTTTTCTCTTTAGGGGGTCTACTGCTAAGGTTGTTGCACATTTGCTCACTGACATGCCCAATACCTCAGTAACAACTGCCATGGTATTTGCCGTGTAAAGACCAACGCAGGACCCTGCCCCACAGACCATATCGGGAAGTAATTTTTCAGCTTCCTCTGCTGTCATCTTGCCCCCTTTAACCTGGCCAACGAGACCAAACCCCTCAATGGGATGGTGTTTTTTTCCCTCTATGACATTTGCCTTCATCGGTCCGCCGGTAAGAATAACTACAGGTAAATTAAGACGGGCTGCCGCCATTAACATTCCCGGGGTAATTTTATCGCAGTCCGTTACGCCAACCCACCCATCTAAGGAGTGGGATAAGGTCATGATCTCAACATTATCGGCAATATTCTCTCTGCTTGGAAGGCTTAGTCTCATTTCCACAAACATGGCAATGCCGTCACAAACACCCGGAACGCCCCATTCAAATGGAACTCCCCCGGCATCTCTGATTCCTCTTTTTACCTCCCCGGTCAGCTCATTCAGATGGATATGACCGGGAATAATGTCGTTATAACTATTTGCAACACCAATAAATGGTTTGTCCAGGTCAAAATCCTCTTCCCTTAAGCCCGACGACATTAATAGGGCCCTGTGCGGCAGGGTCTCTATATTCTTCTTTAATATATCTGAACGCATTGTTTTACCCCCTAACGCTCCTCTTCCAACATTGCCCGCAAACATCCTGTAACCCTTGCTATAAGCTCAGGCATGGTTTTCCTTTCGTAATCTATTGTTGAAATAGGTGTGCCAAGTTGAATTGTGATGAATCCTTTTTTCAGCTTGAAGGCCCCCTTTGGCATGACCTTATTGCTGCCTTTGATAGCTACTGGAACAATGGAAGCGCCTGATGATATAGCAAGTTGAAAGGCGCCTTTCTTCAATGGTTGCAAATGTCCATCCTTGCTCCGTGTCCCTTCGGCAAATATTACGAGTGAGGCACCGTTTTTGACCATATGAACCGCCTGTTTAACGCTACGCCTGGTCTTTGCTGGAGACGATCGGGAAATACTTATGTAACCGGCTCTCCTCATGGCCCAGCCAAGGATCGGAATCCGCATTATCTCCGCTTTAAAAATGAATTTGAAATCAACCGAGAGATATGCCAGCAGGGCAAATATATCAAAAACACTCAGGTGATTTGGAATATAGATATACGCCTTATCTTTATCTATTTTATTAAGCCCATGTATTTCCACCCTGACACCGTTGGCCCAGAGAATAATCTTAGACCAGGGGACAGCGACGTAGAAATGGACTATCCTGCCACTGGGGGAAAAGAGGGATAAGAAGATCGCAATGAGTGACCAGATGAGGGTATTTATCACCCCAATGAATACCCAGATAAATATAGATCTGATCATATTAAGTGCCTAAAGTGAGCTAAAGTTATAAATGCCTAAAGTTATACGCGATATGTGCCCAGCTCACATCTCAAATCACAAATCAAATCCCGCAATTCCCCTTGGTTTGTTTGACCTTTCAGCATTCAGCTTTGAACTCTTGAATCCACAATTTCTAATTCCTAAATCCCTTACGATGGTTCCTTAAAAGTAACTATGTAATCCGGGAAGATAATTAACACCAAAATAGGTGAAAAGTACAGAGGCAAAGCCGATTATGCTCATTATGGCCACCCTTTTCCCTCTCCAGCCCCGCACGAATCTGAAATGAAGCATAGCAGCATAGATAAGCCATGTTATCAAAGACCATGTCTCCTTTGGGTCCCAGCTCCAGTATGATCCCCATGCAGAGTAGGCCCAGACCGAACCGGTAATAATGCCCAGGGTTAGAAAGATAAAGCCAATAACGATACTATGATAGATAAGCTCATCTACTATCTCTCTACCCGGTAAAAATCTAAAAAAAGGCCTTGAGTCCTCATCTTTCTCCAATCCCTTCAATAGGTACATGAATCCAAGGCCACATGCTATGGTAAATGCAGCATATCCAAAAAAGCAGGTGATGACATGGCTTATCAACCAGTTACTTTGCAGAGCGGGAATCAACGGCTGTATCCTGCTGTTGACATTTGGCGAAAAGGAGGCATAGGCCATCGAAAGGAAGGCAAAGGGAATCACAAAGGCGCCAAGGTTCCTGCTCTTGATCCGCCATTCTACAATCAGATAGAGCAGAACTATGGTCCAGGCAAAAAAGATGAGAGATTCATAGAGATTTGAAAGGGGTGCATGTCCAATCCCCAGCTTGTATGACTCAACCCATCTTAGGATCAAGGCAACGGTCTGGGCAATGAGCCCAGCAAGGGCAATAAATGAGGCAGGAGGGCCCCAGAATTCTTTTCCTGTAACCATTCTGAAGGTATAGAACATGGCTGCACCAAAATAGATAAAGGTTACCCAGCTAAGGATCGTGGAATGGTTGATCATGCTACCTCTTGGTCCTTCCTAAGATGCCTTATAAGATATTCAATCTCCCGCTTCAGACCAACAGGATCTCTATTGCTTGTAGCAGCTATTGATATCCTGCTCCTCCCTTCTTGATGCTCAATGCGTACCCAAAGCCTTTTATGGGAGGAAAAAAAGGTGATAATAAAGCCAGCTATAATAAAAAAAGAGCCAATTGCCACAATGGAGACACCTGGATCACGGCTCAGCTGGAGACCAGTGTAGTATCTGTCCTCGATCTTATCCAGGAAGAAGGTGTAAGGTTTGAAAGCAGAGGGATTCAATATGGGCGACTGAAACATTGCCTCAGGGAATCGTTTTCGCAGGATTTCCAGGTTCTGGAATACCCAGAAGCGGATTTCCTCTCCCTCGTGCGGTTTAATTGAAATCTGCGCAGCCGGCCCCAGCATCCCCCTAAAGTTTCTGGTTACCTTAACCACCTGAAATCGCCCTTCATTCCCTGGTAATTGTACTGGATGTCCCTCGTGAACCTCCAGAACCAGGTTCTCAGGATCGTTTTCGTTTTTGGATATCTTCAAACGGACGTTCTCTCCGGGTATCGTCCCATAGCTTGACTGATAAAACCTGATTCCCCCAAATGTTATTGGATGATTGACCAGTAAGGGCCCCTGGTACATAGCCTTGTTATTCTTGAGGAAGCTTAGATTTGACCGATACTCTTTAGGCATGCCATTATCGTAGTAAGAAATAGAAAATCTATCACACCTCACAGTAAAATCCAATTCCTTAACCCTGTTTTGCTTTCCCAAATGTACCGTATTAGTTGATTCCCCTTCAGGCAGATTTACAAAGGCCTCAAAGCCTAACAAGGAGCCTATTATTGCACCTGCAAGGATAATCAAGATACTGCTATGAGTAATATATACACCGAAATGGGAGTATGCCCCCTTTTGGCCATAGAAAAAGGTAGTGTCGGATGTGTCTTTTCTTCTGACCTTTCTGTATCTTCTTCGGAGAAGATTCTCCACCCTGGCCATAACTTCATTCAGTTTTCCTTCAATTGTAAGGACCCTATCAGGGGATAGATTTTCAAAAGGCATACTCCTGTCAAGGGATGGTATTTTCTTGAAAAGCCTCCAGGAGGAAGGAAATCTATTTAACGAACAGGCTATCAGGTTCAGGGACAGGAGGCACATCAGGATAATGAACCACACGGAGTGGTACATATCAAATAGTTGAAGAGACTCGAAGGCCTTAGCCAACCCGGGGCTGAGATGACTAAGAGACTCCCCTCCCTCATATTGCTGGGGAATAATTGTCCCCAGCATAGAGACAACAGCAATGATAATTAAAAGGCTTATAGTTAGCTTTAGGGAAGAAAAAAAGGGCAAGATTGTTTTTTTCATCTTCAAAGGCACCTCAAGCTAACCCTATCTCCTCATTGGTTAGATAGCAGGCTGAATCCTCTCCCCATATATCGCCGCTTACTGCCTCAGCCCTGGCGCGAAAGTTACCACCACATATATCAAGCCACCTGCAACTGGCGCATCTTCCCTTTACATATCTCTTCTTATCTTTCAGTTGAGCCATCAAAGGATTTGTTAGGTCAGACCATATTTGACTGAAGGGCCTTGAAAGAATGGTGCCGAAGGAATGCTGACGCCAGAATTGATCAGCATAAACCGAACCATCCCAGTTTACGCAACCTATCCCCTGGCCTGAGCTATTTCCCCCATTCATCTTGAGAAGCTCTAAGACTTCTCCTACCCGGGGATTATTTTCCTTTAGCATCCTCAAATAGAGATAGGAGCCATCAGCATGATTATCTACAGTCAAGACCTCCTTTTTTACCCCCCTGTTATACATATCCCTGGTCCTGTCCATGATAAGTCCTACTATCTGCCTGGTTTCATCGTGGGAAAGGTCTTGATCGATTAAATCCGATCCCCTCCCAGAGTAGACAAGATGATAAAAACAGATCCTCTCAATGTCCATCTCCTCCACGAGATCAAAGATACCGGGCACCTGATCGGCATTCAGCTTGTTCATGGTGAATCTTAGTCCTACCTTGAGTCCTGCCTTCTTGCAGTTTTTTATCCCATGAAGTGTCATTTGAAAGGCACCCTTCATCCCCCTGAAATGGTCATTCATCTTTTCCAGGCCATCAAGACTTATGCCAACATAGGAGACCCCAGCATCTTTCAATAGCATGGCCTTTTCTTCATTAATAAGGGTGCCGTTAGTAGAGATAACTGCCCTCATGCCCCTGCCCACAGCATACCTGGCCAGCTCAGTCAAATCAGGCCTCAGCAAGGGCTCCCCTCCGGAGAAGAGAATAACTGGCACCCCAAAGGTGGCCAGATCATCGATTAGATTGATGCCTTCCTCTGTGATTAATTCCCTATCACTACTTCGATGGACAGCCCTGGCATAACAGTGGATACAGCTTAAATTACAGGCCCTGGTAGTATTCCAGACGACTACCGGTTTTTTATCAGAAGCAAACTGAAGCAGGTGGGCTGGTAGATTCTTTGAATGCCTGCCATATCTGATAGGATCAGAGGGCTCAATCGTTCCGCAGTATAATTTTGATATGCCGATCATATTTTCTCCCTGGCAGGGGTCTTCATAAAAGCTTTATATTCCATGCCCTTCTTGGGCCTGTCAAGAAATTTATCTAAAGTGATTGACTTCGGAACCTAAAGCATCAAAGACCTTTGACCGACATTACCAGGAAACAGGGTAAAAATCTATGTTGATAAATTCCTGCGGTATTGATAATCTACAGGGCAAATAAGATTCTCATATTGTAAGCACATAGCAGGAAGGAGGAAAAATGGCAATCAAGATTATAATTACAAGGAAAGTGGCTAAAGGAAGACAAAAGGATTTGCTTCCACTTTCGATTGAGCTGCGGACAAAGGCCATTAATCAGAAAGGATATATATCCGGGGAAACATTAAAGGGGATAAGCGATCCGGACGAATTTCCGGTTATAAGCACCTGGCAAAGCTTTGAGGACTGGAAGGCCTGGGAGGACAATCCTGAACGAGGAGATATCCAGGGAAAAATCGATGCCATCTTAGAAGAAAAGACAGTGGCAAAGGCCTATCTATATGGATAGGCGTAATTTAACATCTCGCAATTTCTACAACTAATTGCCTGCGGCTTTCTACAGTATCCAATTTATGCCATCAACTTCTGTTATTGCACCCATCCTTCCCCCGTTCCGTTACTCCGGTATTCTCCCGCAATATTGCGGGACATCTGGAAGCGGAGGTAATTTGTTGCTCTAGGAGATAGCAGAGTTGGCAAATTTTCAATTGAGTGAGGTAAAATTGACAGGGTACTTCCCGGGGG
>CAZMUW010000030.1:0-9814 GCA_964569645.1 uncultured Desulfobacteraceae bacterium
ATTCCATTATTCCATTATTCCAACATTCCAATTGTGAGCGAAGCGAACTAAGTTCGGATTGCCTCTCAGATTATTATCCAAAAGTATGGAGGAGGAGAAGTCAGCCTACCATCGGTTTGGGATCACCCACTGGATAACAATAACCAATTTCATCCCGACCTAACAGGATTCCCAAGGTTTCGGATTTACCTTGGCACGAGGAGCGCCTGGTATGGTGACATTCTTGAATTTAATGATAAAATATCAAAAGATTAGTCAAACAAGTGTTTGATATATTCAATCTCTTCTTTTACATATCCTAAAGATCTTGTCTGTATATCTTCTTCGATAACTATCGGAATTTCTAAGCCTTTAATAGGTTGGATGGAAAGTAGAAAATTTTTGGTAACATTTCTCAACGATTGATGATCCCTTTTCCTATAGGTTCCACTAAAATGAATTTGTGATATCTTATCCTTAAAGGCTTTAGTCAATTTGCCGGTTTCGACTCTAGACCATGAATAAGCGTGAGATACATCAAGGCATAATCTCATTTTGGGATACTTATGAAGAACCTTTCTTAAATCCGAAAGAGAAACACCGCTTTTTGGGGGAAGGTTTTCCGTTGAAATATCACATTTAAAGTCCTTGGGTATGTCTGAGTTAATTAAATCCTTTGGATGAATGATGACATTCTTACCATTTATATCATCGTATAATCTTGAAATGTCATTTAATTGTTTGATCACTTCCTCTGGGTCTTTTGAGCCTTTTATCAATCTGAATGGTGCATGAATAGTTACGTAGTCAAGGCTCTTCAACCAATGCTTGTTTTTCCTGGATAAATTGAATGAATAAAGTTCTTCTTTTGTCGCAAATGTAAGCTCAACACCAGAAATATCCAGTTTTCTAATATAATCTATTAAAACATTCCTGTTTGTCGATGTATTCCATCTCCATATATTTCCCAATGCAAAACTAAAGACTCTTTTCATAATGAATCCTGAACCCCATTTTCAGGTCGCTGAGCGAGCTGGAGCTCAGCCGCGGGCGACCGGCGAAGTGACGTTGGGTAGAAGTGCGGCGCGCCACGTCCAATCTTCCAGTAACCAGGCAAGATGCCGACAGACTGGATTAGTATATTGACGATGAAGCCTCCTATCTCTCACCTGAGATAAATGGGGTTAGAGAAGATCCACGGCCTCCATCCAAATAGGAGCGTTTTTCGTAATACCTCTACCCTATAAACACCCCCTTCATGTATCTTTATAGATAGTCCGCTGCCATATCCTCTTTTAAAAAGGGATCCATCCTTAATAATTCTTATGAGTCCATGTCCCGGGAGTTTGATTACCAATACGCCTGGACTGAATTTGCCCTCCTGTCCCATCTCAAGCCTCTCTTTATTTTTTTCTCTATTAAAATAGAACCTGAAATCCTTTGCACCGCATAGGCCATCATGGGCTATAAAGCAATTGCCCTCCCTGAGGGGGGCATAGATGATCCCTTTATCCGTTGCTAAATCTCCCCTGAGTGGCGAAGTTGTTAGTATATGTGTATTTATTGTTCCCAAAAGATACCTGTATGAAAGAGGTATAAACTTAAGAAACCCTATCTTTATATGAGATCCATGTGCATCTGAGCCTCCTATAGCTGCGACTCGCCTCTTGGCGCATAGTCTGTCCCATGTGGCCAGGGTCTTTTGGCTTGGGCCTTTTAAGGTATACTTCTTGAAGATAATATGGAACACGCCATGCCAGAAAGACTTGATGTTTTCCTTCCACCTGGATGAGAAGTTCCAGATACAGATGCCTGAAAACCCACTCACAGACCAATCATTCCAGGTATAGGCCACGCTGTTCTCCAGAAAATGCATCCCCTTTTCAAAAGGATGGGCCAAAAATCCAAAACCACCCTGACTGTTTACGGTATCTATTACCTCCTGAGGAGAGTAGTTCTCATCATCTACCTGGTTTTTAATATTATAGGCAAGGTAATGGTGGAACCTGGTGCCGATCTCAGAGCCAACCAGGACAGCTATACCCTTATGATAACCCTCTTCCTCGAGATGAAGCTGGGTTAGATATGAATGATCATTCAGGGCTATAAAATCAAGACCTACTGTTCTTGCGACCTCAGCAATCTCTCTGGCACTCCCACCTCCGTCAGAGCGGGTTGTATGGATGTGGAGATTACCTGCATATTCAAAAGGGGGCCCGATTGCCATTCAGCCCTCATAACCATTAATGGCCTTCAATCCAGCGGCCATTGGCCTTTGAACCGCAAATATATTTAGAAAGATAACCAGCGAAAAAGAGCTAACTATCCAGATCCATTGAAGATGGGTAATCGCCTCTCCCTTAAAATGTGATGAGAGTATGGTATAAACAGGCCCGGCCTCCAGTATAATGATCAAGGCTATAAAGACCGAGCTGATTATCATATAGATTAGCCCGCCAAAGCCTGTTGCCACCTGGGCTATATTTTCATGCCGGAAATTGGGGTAAACAGCACCCAAGCCAACCCCTAAGGCCACAATCCCAAAGACCAGAAAAAATATAGTTACTGTAGATAAGGCCATCATAAAGGGAGTTACCTTTAAGAGGTAGTTGGTGTAAATTATTAACATCTCAGCCAAAATGAGCATGGGAAGGAGATAGGCAAGGTATTTAGACCACAAAAAACGCCTTAGTGAAAGGGGTGAGGAGAGGATAATCCAGAAGGCTCGTCCCTCAGAGCTTACTGCCGGAAATATGAATCTTACAGACAGGGCAGAGATAACAAACCCTGCCAACCCTATGTTCAGAAAGGATAATGCATTCTGAAGGTAGATTGACTTTATCGGACTTCTCTCTAAGGGGAGAACACTGAAATTATAGAGATAAACAACCACCAGGGCGCCTAAGAGAAGGAGCTGGGACCACTGGCTGTTATCCCGAAAAAAGGTGCGTATGTCCTTGGCGATCAAAGAGGTTGTTTCTGGCCCTAAGGGTCTGGTTACTACTGAAACTATTTTGTCAAGTATCCTTCGCCCGGCACGGCTTCTCCTTTTTGCCTCCTGCGCCTTTGAAAAACCATTGAAATATATAAGCCCGGCCATCCAGATATCTATTACTACCATTGCAAAGGCAGTGCTCCAGAGAAGAAGATGATTTAATATCTGGCTCCCTGTATGCCCGGTCAATTTTGTCCACAAAAGATCTGTTGCCCAATGGCTTGGCAGATAAGGTGAATCAGGGGCCTTTAAGGCACTTAAATACTGGGCAATGCTTATAAATGTGTCTGGATTTACCAGTCTCTCCGGCCTGAGAAATCGAAAAAGTAGATAGAGGAAAACAATCAAAATAAGAGAGAGGAACAGGATAATATCTCTGGCCCTTTGGGCAGGAAGGAACCTGACTAAAACCATGATCATCATGATGCCTAAGCTTGCAGCAATGATAATTAAAGGAAAAGACACATAGATCAGGCTCAGATAATAATTAAGGCCGGCATGGTAAACAAAACCATAGGCCATCATCACAGGAAGGCCAAATACAAGTAGCATCCAGGAGCTATCAATTACGGTATAAAAGGAGCGGCTCAGAAATATCTCTGTAAGCGTTACCGGCAAAGAATGGCATAGCTCTAAATCTTGAGAGATGTACAGGTTAGAAAGGGCGGTTATAATATGGCTGAAGATTAATAGGGAAAAAAAGATTAAAAGAACCATGGCAAGGAGATGTCTTGCAAGAATATCACCGATTATCTCCTGAGAAGAAAAGTAGCTAAGCACCCTGTAAAAAATGAAAAACAGAACTAACCAGAATAGGATACCCGTACCAGTTAGTGTTAGAATCTTTATCTTTATATTACTCCGGGATCTTTTAAGACCATTTTTGAAACCAACGAACCTGGGGGAGATGAGAAGCCTAAACATTCTCACTTGCCTGTCAACCCTCCTGTTAGTTTAAGAAAGATTCTTTCTAAATCTCCTTCTACTCCTGCCTGTTTCTTTAGATCCCTGGATGTGCCTGAGGCCACAATCCTACCCCTATCTACAATGGCTATCTGCTGACATACCTCTTGAGCCATGGCCAGCGTGTGGGTTGATATAAACACCGTGGCCCCTTCCCTGGCCCACTCCTTAAATTTCTCCTTTACCAGTTTGGCTCCCTTTGGATCGAGGCCAACCATCGGTTCATCAACAATAATAACCTTGGGCTCATGTATCATAGATGCGGCTATAATGAGCCTTTGTTTCATACCATGTGAATAGGATTCAATAAGCTCATCAGCCCACTCTGTCAACTCGAATAGGTTTAGCAAACCCAAAATCTTTCCATCTAACCTATTTCCTTTCATCCCATATAGACCTGCCTTAAACCTAAGGAACTCCACACCGCTGAGCTTTTCGTAAAGAAAGGGCCGATCAGGGATAAAGCCAATAATCCTTTTTACCTTAGATGGCTCCTTGGCTATATCCAATCCATTTATATGGATGCGGCCCCTGGTGGGCCTTAAGACACCTGCCATCATCTTGATAGTAGTTGTCTTTCCTGCCCCGTTTGGCCCTATAAAACCAAAGATGGTTCCTTGAGGGATCTGAAGATTCAAGTCATCAACAGCCTTTATCCCCCGGTAAATCTTGGTAAGGTTCTCAAATCTAATCATCTTTAAGAAGTGCCTAAAGTTTAAAGTGCCTAAAGTTGATGAATTGGGAAACCATTAAGCGGTTTTCAACTTTTAACTTTAGCTTGCTTTCATCGGTAATCTAAGATAGTTAATTCAAGGGTACCAATCATCCCTACAATCTGGATCTGTTTTTCAATGCCGCCATCAATAAGCTTAATATGGGTGGCATCAACAGGCATCTGTCTTAGGGTTGAATCCATGGAAACCCATTTGTTTATATAGGCCTCATTCCAGGCATGGTAATAAAATCTTCCATCTTGGTAAACCAGACCAACAACGACTTTGCATGGAATCCCAGCTGCCCTCAATAACGCAGTTAGGATAGTGGCATGTTCATTACAGTCACCTTTTTTAATCCTGAGAATCTCTTTTGCATCTGGAATGGATACTACCGGCATCTTTTCTAAATTTTCAAAAACCCAGCCCAGAATCATATTAGCTGCCATGAAAGGATCTTTTATGTCCTCAACTATCTTTTCGGCTAAGGCGATTATCTCTTTATCCTCAGATTGAATTAACATCTCTGGCCTTAAATAATATAATAATCTATTATCACTACCTCTGTAAGGAATGGTATAGGAGGCCTTAAAAGGGGGCCTTTCCTTATTAACTGCAAGAATCCTGCCAATTAGAGATTGTCTTGAATCATCAATAGGCAGGGAGGGTGGAACCTGATCGAGACGAACCTTTAGGTATGATAATTCTCGAGGATTTTTTAGTTCTTTTGCTACTTTTATGGCTGATAATTCATAAAAATCGGTTGTTTCTGATCTATCTAAACCTAATTTGGCCTTAGCAGGAGTTGATCTGACAAGGGTAAATCCCATAAAGCCCTTCTCCTTTAGAGATGCCCCTTTTTCATCAAGCCAGAAGACCAAAGTACTTCCCAAAAAGCTCATCTCCAACCGGAAGGCCTTATAGGATTTACCATCAAGCTTAATGACCTCTTTTGCTGCCACCTTGATTATAGCAGGATTGGTTGTCATTGTAACCGGATCAAAGATAGGGAAGGTAAAAGACTCCCCTATCTTTAATGTGCAAGACTTAAAGAATTGTGTCATGCCCGCACTAATCATAGGCCTTGATGGCAACCTGATTAATTGGGGCTCTTCTTCTCCCTTCTCACCCATTGAGAGGTAAAGAGTATCTCCCTTTATCTTACCGGATATCTTAAATTCAATAAGGCCAGAGGAAAGAGAAAAGTCAAAACTGTTCAAAAGGAATCTCTCATCTAACTGGGCCCTTGTATGGCTTAATATCTCCTTTGCTGAACCCATCAAATTAATATTAAGAAATATCTCCTCCCTTACCTCAAAACCTTTTTTAATCTTTTTAACCCTGGTAACCGTGTATCCAACTTTGCGCCCTTTTACAAAGATCTCCATCCATTCCTCTGATCCTTTTTCCAAGGGCACTTTCTCCTCAATATGGGTAAAATCTACACTCCTTGGGCCAAAATTGGTCCTCTTTATCAGCTCTGCCAGAACAAAGAGCCAGAAAATAACTATCACAATTCCTGATATCTTATAGATGACGGATCTTCTCATTCTCGTGTTTATGGTGTTTGTTGAGTTTAAGAAGCAACGAGCAAAAAGAATCACAGCATTTTCTTTATAAGCTCCCGGGAATTGCCAAGCATCTCCTCAAAGGCATTCTGTCCCAGACCAGTCCCATGGGCTACCATCTTAGCAAATTGGCGGGTCATGAGGTCATGAATGGAATGGGCATCTGAGTTAAAAACAAGTCTTGCACCAAATTCTTTTGCCCACCTGGCAACGTATCCATTTGTAAAGCTATGACCATGGCGAGCCGTAATCTCGAGATAAACACCTCTTTCGGTGGCCAGCTTAATGTCTTCAATATCTATAAGACCAGGATGGGCCAAGATATCAACACCAGAAAGGATAGCTGCCCTATTGGTCCCCTTAGCTACCGGCTCTACGATAGTCTCTCCATGAGCTAAAACCATCTCTGCCCCTAACTCCCTGGCCTTTTTAACCAAAGATTCGATCAACCCTGGGTGGACATGGGTGATCTCAGCACCAGGTATGACCTTAACAGATTGTCTTTGATTTAAATCTCTAGCTACCTTGACCAGCCTGGGAATCACAAAATCAAGGTTTGATAAATCAACATGATCAGTTATGGCAACACATGAATAATCCATGTCCTCGAGCCTCCTTACCATTTCTGAAGGAAGCAACTCACCATCACTGAATATGGAATGGGTATGGAGATCTATCATCGATAAAATTCTTTAAGGGGATTATCCTGGCTGGATGGGGTGAAGAATCACTGTGATGCAAAGAACTTATCCATTTCACACGAGGTATAATACTCCATGTGTAAACAGGGTCTACATCTTGTATTTGCCAAAATCCTCTGGCTTGAGTTTTTCAAGTATATCTTGCCACTTTTTTCCTCGCTTACTTTTATCCGCAGGTACACTTTCTTCGGCCAGCTCAATCTGCTTAGATTTCTTCAGTACCTCATCCGAAACAAATATAGGCGCCTTAGTCCTAAGGGCCAGGGCAATGGCATCACTTGGCCGAGAATCTATTGATAAGGTCTTACCCCTGTTCGTTAGATGAATAATGGCATAGTAGGTATTATCTCTTAGGTCAGAGATCTCTATTTTATTTATCTTGATCTCCATCTTATCCAAAAAGTTTTTCAAAAGATCATGTGTCATAGGCCTGGAAAACCTTACACCTTCTATTTCGCTTGCAATTGCAGTTGCCTCAAGCAGGCCTATCCAAATAGGTAAGCTTTGTTCCCCTTCAATCTCTTTCAAGATAATTATTGGACTATTCGTTACTGGATCCATGTTTAATGAAGATATTGTCATCGCTTTAAGCATAAGGTTTCCTCCCCTACAGTATTTTAAGTTCCAGGCATCTATATCTCTTATTTATGAAAATAAATATTATCTGTCAAGATAACCTTAACCATAAAGCCTCATTCCTGCCCTGTGGAATATGTTCGCTAATAGGCGCTGTCACGTTTTAAGCGTTTATTCCCCATTAGGTGGATGAAGAGTAGCGCCTGCCCTATGGAATGAGCACTCTACCATGCTGTAACTACTACCCCGTTACATAATAGGGTTAATAGCTGACCATGAAATTATTAGAGCAAAAGACGTGCCAATTATGTTAATGTAGACCTTACCATGTCCATTAAGGCCTGATCAAGTCCCTTTTATATCTTCCTTTTTTGATTTTAAGAATGGAATTACCTTTCTCCCATACTTAGATGAAACTTTCTTGGTAGCCCCCTTTTTTGTATTAGCTGAATCTGATTCAGGGGCAAGTGGATTTACAGCCTCGATCTTTACTATATTACCTTCCATTGTAAATGGTACACCATTTACATACTCTTCCCTCAATATCCAGGTAACGGCTCTCAAGGGAATAGTCAATACTAAAAGCTGTACCCTAAACCAATCCTTTTTTATATCAGGCTCAATGGAGTCAATCCTGGCAAAAAAGGCCGGCTTTTCTTTGTAATAGATCATTACAACATCTCCTATATCGATCACAATCTTCTCTTTGCCTTTAATTTTTCTTTACTCTTTATCACAAAGAAATAATAATATAATAATTACAATCTTATTTCAATTACATAATCTGCATGTATTTAATGAAATAACTTTTTTCAAATGATAGATACAATGAAGCCTGATTATGACGTGATTATTATTGGGGCAGGACCAGCTGGCATCTTCGTTTCCATAACCCTCGCTGAAATGGGTATTGGCAAGGTCTTAGTCATCGAACAGGGGAAGGACATCGACAAGAGAGATAGACGGTCAGGTCGGGACATCCTTTGCGGATGGGGTGGGGCAGGTGCTTACAGTGATGGAAAACTAAACCTGTCAACAGAGGTTGGTGGATTTCTGAACGAGTTTATCTCCGCTAAAAAACTGGAAATACTTTTGCAAGAAGTAGACAAAATATATATAAGGAATGGGGCACCTGAAAAGATCTTTGGTGCTAATTTGACTGAAATAGAGACCCTTTCTTCTAATGCTCGAAGGGTAGGATTGACCTTTGTGCCCACAATGATAAGGCACATGGGGACAGAAAACTGCGTCTCTGTCCTGAAAAAGATGCGCCAAGACCTCAGTGAAAAAATATCCATTAGAACTGAATGTGGGGCAGAAGAGATCTTGACTCATAAAAATAAGGTAAGCGGTGTTAGGCTGGCAGACGGCCATGTGGTAAATAGCCGCTTTGTAGTGGCTGCACCTGGCAGAATAGGAGCAGGATGGATGAAATCCCAGGCTGATCGGTTGAACTTACACTCCGTTCATAGCCCTGTGGACATCGGATTACGGATAGAGGCACCTGCATCTATCATAGAACCCCTAACAAAAGAGGTATATGAAGCAAAGCTGATCTATTATTCCAAGACATTCGATGATAAGGTCAGGACATTTTGTATGAATCCATATGGCGAGGTTGTGCTCGAACAGGCTGATGACATTATCACAGTGAATGGCCACAGTTACGCCCAAAAAAAGTCAGACAACACCAACTTTGCTCTTCTTGTAAGCAGCACATTCACAGAGCCCTTCCATAATCCCATTGAATACGGCAAGTATATTGCTTCTCTTGCCAATATGCTTGGAAAAGGGGCCATCATCCAGAGGCTTGGTGACCTTCTTGCAGGCCGGAGATCAACGGAAAAGAGGATCTCAAAATGCATCACAAAACCCACACTTCATAATGCAACCCCAGGTGATCTCAGCTTTGTTCTCCCTTATCGATACCTAAAGGATATCATCGAGATGCTTGAGATATTGGACAATCTCGCACCAGGTATCTTCTCCAGACACACACTCCTCTACGGTGTTGAGGTCAAATTCTATTCTCACCGGATAAAATTGACAAGACATCTTGAATCTGAGGTAAAGAACCTGTTTATAATAGGAGATGGTGCCGGCATTACCAGGGGTCTTATTCAGGCCTCGATCAGTGGAATAGTAGCTGGAAAAGAAATTGCAAGTAGATTAAACGGATAATGGAGGAAAACCTGGAATTTTCTTAACGCTACAGACTTCTTCAATCTTGCTCCAAATTTTTGGACATATTTCCCATTGATAAGGCATTGAAATTTAAGCATTTATATTTCCTGGTTAATTTGTCGTATAAAATTGTTT